>JAIPGO010000140.1 GCA_021736135.1 Candidatus Cloacimonadota bacterium | reverse complement strand
TTATTAATTCATACAAGAACTCTCCCTCAAAACTTTTTAACTCTAATCTGCTTAAATGATTAGCGTGCTCTTTCATCATGCCTCCTGGTGCTTTATTAATAAGATAATCAACCCCAGGGGACATATGTCACTATTTAAGAAGCAGCATCTTGTTGATTACCGCATATTCTGCAATTTCACAACGATACAGATAAACACCGCTTGCCTGAGTAGCAGCATTCCAGGTTACCTGATGTTTACCGGTATCATACCGGTCATTTACCAGCCTTTTTACCAGTTGCCCCCTGATGTTATAAATATTGATCTTTACCGGAGTTTTATCCCGACTGACACTGAAAGCAAAAGTAGTTTCCGGATTGAAGGGATTGGGATAATTGCCCTGCAGTTCATTGAGATAGATTATTTCGTTATTATTTTCAGTCATGGAACTGAAATCATAAGAATATTCCTCCCAGTCTGCCGTATTGATCTGCATGGCAAACGTTACTGTTTCTGCTTCCTCATCAAGCTCAACGGGAATTCTCACTATTACTTCGTTTTCCGCGAAAGCAATTGCACTGCAGCAGGAAAAATTCCAAATATCCATATCATTCCAGGCAAGAATTGCCTCTTCGTTTACCATTATCTCCGGTTCACCCATATTTACATGTTCCAGCTCAGGAGCAGTCATGGTCAGCGCAAATATCTCACCTTCGGATATTAATTGCAGATAATTGGTTCCGTTATCATTAATACCTGCCAGACTGATTCCGGCATCTGGAAAATCAGCCGGTTCACCACTTTGAGCCGGGAAGATATCTATTATTCCGGCAGCATACTGCAAAATGAGGGTACCGTCAATGCTTTCCAGAATATTGTTATTATCAACGTCGGCAGCTTCCAGACGTTCAATTTCCCAGGGCAGGGGATCAAGCTCGGGCAGGGGATCAAGTCCTGCGACATATTGCAGGACGCACAATCCGTCAGCTTCATCAACCACTAAGGAGCCATCCACGTCGCCATAGAATATTGGTTCACCGACATTGAGTGTCACCGGAATAATAAGTGTTTCCTGAACTGGGTCATTACTGTGAAAAAGCAGGTCACAGACATACTGACCGGGAGAAAGTTCCTCTGTAGAGGCATTTAAGGAAAGATACTGCTGGTTATAGATATCTATTTCCCCATTGGCAGGAGAAACTTCAAGCCAGTTGACTACTTTACGGAATTCTATTGCTAATTCGTCTTCCAGATAGTCATAATTATACACTATCTGCAGAGCATCAGTTCCCTCAGCATTCTGGATTCCGATTGTGCAGGAATCCAGACAACCCGTTAGAGTGTTATACTGAATTTTTATGCTTCCGTTTTCCCGAATGATCACTTCGAAATCATAAGTTCCGTTATTATTACCAGGGTAGTTTATAACATCGTGGAACATTACTACCAGATGATCAGTATGATTCTGATAATAAACTATTCCTTCCCCATAAGGCCCGATTGCCGGATAAAGGTCATCCCAGAATGGTATTATTGCTGGTCTGGGAGCTTCCATATCAGGCAGGGAAGTATTGGAGCACTCAGTATTATCAGCACCAAAACCTATCCAGCCGTTAGGATTTATCAAAAATTCTTCATAATCACTACCGTAAAAGTTAAAAGTGAAACCCAGCGGCATTAAAGCAGTGCCTTCATTTGCAGAAGTGAACGCCACGGCATTGCCGCTTGCCGATATATCTATCCAGTCAAATTCTACAGAACCGCCTTCATTGCTATCCATCCAGGTATAGCCGTAATTATCGGGACCTCCCTGATCGCGGGTGTTATAATAATCTTTTGTAACTGTCCAGAGCAGATTTTCTTCTCCTTCATTGGATAATGTAAGGTTTGTCCTACCGGTTTCGCCTTGATATGTATTTATGGTCAGTTCACTCACGTTCGGAACAATCACAGCCGGTCCCGGTATTCCCAAAGGTGGAAACATAATATTATCCAGCCACACACAATCTGAACCACTTATTTCACTACCATTTTTATCATATTTCCATTCCAGAATATGATGTCCCGGTTCCACACTATAGATTGCCGGTGACCATTGTATTTCACCTGCACAAGCGAGTAATTCCTCTCCATCCAGATAAAAATATAAAAAATCTTCAAATTTCTGCGTGGAAAGCCTGCGCATAAAGCTGATGTCACCGGCAAGGAGTACATCTAATTCCAATGTCAAAGTACTGATCTGATCATTTCCAATCTCGCCAGAAACAGCAGAATAGCTTCCTGCATAAGCCAGAGTATCTATTCCCCAATTCGCATCTCCAGTTAATTCCCAGTCAAAAGCAGAAAAATCTCCACTTTCAAAATTTTCTGTTACCAGTCCGACAGATTTGGAAAATGCTGCTTCCAGTTCGTAATTACCTGCCTGACAATTCAATATGAATTCTGCGAAAACACCGGGTGCGATGCTTTCTGATGCCTGCACGGTGATATTTCCTGCAGCATTGCCACCAGAATATATTTCTTCTAATTCTACGGATTGAGTCTGGATGAAAAGAAACGGATTATTTGTCATTAATGATATTATGGCAGGCGGTGAATCACTACCTCCGGTATTTAATATCTGCACTATAAATTCGGCAGTTTCACCGGGATCAAGGATTCCATTATTATTGCCGGATTCGCTGTCATCAATAGTTACTTCCCCCAGAGCCAGTACCGGAGCATTCATGATGATCCGAAAAGATGATACCCATTCTTCACGTGCTTCACCATTGATTGTTACGTTGAATGCTGCTTCATGACGATCAGGAACTGCATCACTGATCTCAAAGCTGACGGCATCCGCTAATTCTATCACAGAATTGGCATTAATTATTCCGCAGGTCACTTCTCCATCAATGATCGTGACATATTCGTCTTCAGTGCTCACATTTACTATTGTGTTAAGAGAATTCTGATTCCCGCCATTATAAAGCTCCAGATCAAGTGATATGGTTTCCCCATAATCTGGTTCACCATTGCCGTTACCATCTTCATCATACAAGGTATGAGACTGATATACAACGCAGGGAAGTTCTGAGACTACTTCTATTTCACCATCAAAACGCAAACGATTATGGGCTGTAACTGTAATTTCCAGTGGATATGGGCTTGTCAGGGCAGTTTCAAATAATACGTTATAATTTCCCGGGCCATAATTATATCTTCTGCCTATTAGTATATTATTTTGAAAAACAGCTATTCTGGAGCTACCTGCATTTGTATATATACTTACTCCTGTGTCTCCCAGAGAAACTGTCTCCGGTAGTATTATATTGATCACTTCCGGCAAATCTGTCCAGATATCAAGCGTAGGATCTCCGAATAAGGTTGTTGTATAATATATATAACGTAAATGATCAAATTCCAGCAAACTGACATCGGCTTCATGAGAATAACGATTTAATTCCCCAATTTGTGACAAGTCTTCCCCAAATAATCCGTGAAAGAACATCCGGTCATAATATTGAGAAGGCCCCCCTGTCTCGCCAGGACTATACCAGCCATATCTTGAATTAGCAATACAGGTTACTTCACCACCCGTTATACCGCCTGTCATTTTTTCCGCAAAGCAGTCTTCCGAATAATAGCCATAAGCATGCCAGTTATCAAAGGAACCATTATAGCATCCTTGAGAATAACCAAATGCCAGACCGCGGTTGATCCCGTTGTTAGTAAAATTCTCTTCTGTCAGATCACTATTATACATTTTCATATTATAGGTTGCATTAGAATGACCAATATGATTTAAAATATTTATCCCAGTTTCTGAAAATTCCGCAAAAATATCTTCTATAGTGAATGTTTCATCTCCATCGTAAAACCTGTCTATTATGAAATTTTCAGAAATACCGGTCAGCCACATATAATTACAATATCCACCTGTTACTATCTCTTCTTTACTGGCTCCTCCGTAAGTTTCTTCATCAAGTATTTCTCCAAGTAGTGCTGCTTTTTCAATATCCTCTTCAACCGGATCATTTTGATATAAGATATGTTTATTGATCATATTGGCAACTTCCTCAACGCTATCCACGCACATCCTGCCTATTGTTACTTCCGCATATACGTCCATTTCTTCATATTCCCCCCATTCCTCATCTCCATCGTCATTCCACGATCCATCCAGATTAGAGAAATAGATATCGGAAGGTAGTGACCGATCATCAAATACAGAAAATCCCCGGTGAGGAACAACCGCAGCTTCAAAAGGATTGCCGGTATCACCACCAAGTATTACGGAATCTATCCCATAATTCTGGTAATAATCAATAATACAGTTCCGCACTTTCTCTGCCTCATCAATGCCAGGATACGAAGCATAGATACTCTCGGTAACCTCCAATATAGTTGCATACCCGGTTCTATTCTTATAATTTACATATTCCTGAAAAGTATCTGCCAGTTCGCTGCTGGTGATCAGCAGCAGATCAATGTTAGAGGGACGTTCAAGGTCACGATAGCTATTTATTGCTTCCGGATTCTCCACAATTTGTTCCAGGCGTTTAGCTATCTTTTCCCCTCCTCTAAAATTTAATGACAATGCTCCTGCCCTTTCAACTGGTTCAGTCTCCAGTTCTAAACTGATAGAACTGATGAAACGGATAGTTGTTTGTACTGTGTTGTATTCCACCGGGCAGATACTTAGATTGCCAAGAGAATGTCCGCAGAGAAAGCCTGTGGAAAAGGCACCCAGACAGTTTTCAGGAAAGATTGCATCTTTACTATATATCGCCGAATCGGGCTGTGCCTGGTAATCTGCGGAAATAGGTTCACTTATAGGAAAAAACTTCCCTATTGGCTTAATAACCCCCGTCTTTATCTCAGAATAATACTCTTTCGTTAAAACGGTGACTCTTTTTAACTGTTCACCGGGGGGAAGTAGCAGATCAACTCCAGACCAGGGTAAACCCGGACTGCCTTCTTCTCCTCTTGCTATTATGTCTCCATAATCAATATTGATGTATTTGTCATTTTCCCTGATCTGCGGGTATTCAAAGTTTTTACTATAATTGATCGTGCCTGCTGACAAAAAAGTGGAAATAAATAGTATTATAAAAACAAACCCCAACTTATTCATTTTTCTTCTCCTTGGCAGTCACTATTTACATTAGTGCCAAATGTCCCCATAAGATTGCTAAAATCATCAAGAAAGAAGAGAGAAAGGAAATATTTCCCTCTTCCTTCTTTTTTCTTGTGCATTCTTATTTTCGATTCCACACTTTTTCCTGTCAA
>JAIPGO010000044.1 GCA_021736135.1 Candidatus Cloacimonadota bacterium | reverse complement strand
AGTGATAAGTAACTTTATAACAGATACTTATAAGCGTACTAACTTGAACTGAAATTGCCAGAAAACAATAATTGTGCATTATTATTGATATTATTCAGCATAAGTTATTGAAAAGGAGTGCCTGAAAGTGAACAGTATCAAGATAACAAGATCGGCACAGGAAAAAAATATTGACACTGGTATTAATTTACTTCAAAATAACATTTAATTATTGGGTGGGGATTAAGAATTTAATTTTATCCCATTGTTATGAATTAAAAAGGAGGAATCAGGATGTTGAAACGATTTATTATTTTGTTGATTTTGCTAGTATTTATCTTACCTGTAATGGCCGCTGTTGGCTGGGATACTTCTGAAATTGTTTACCTCTCCTCGATGGAAGAAGGCAATCATATTGGGGAAGCAACGTCAGGGTTAATTTTTTTAAGTACGCTTCGTTATGGTGATATTGATAACAATACGCAGGTTGAGAGTTATGATGGGGCTCTGGTTTTGCAATACATAGTGAATATAGATCCGGGCCCCGTGGCACCACTTCCCTGGGAAAACTGGCGGCTGATAATAGCAGATGTGAGCGGGGACGAGTTCATCGGTGCTTATGATGCAGGCTTGATCTTGCAGTATGCAATAGGGATGATTAATATTTTCCCTGTGGAGGAAGAACCGGTGCTATTACGACTCCAAAAGGATATTCCAACAAATATGAGAGCGCAGTTACGCATAAGAAAACCAGCAGAAGGAGATAAATAATGAAATATATATTAATTATAGTTCTAGTTGTATCCGGTGTTTTTTTGTTCAGTAATGAGCCACCGGAAGTGAGTAATTTCAGTGTTGAGCAGAGAGATGACGGGACATATCTGGTGGACATCTATTACGATGTTGAAGACGCAGATAGTGATTTAATGTATGTGGAATTAAGAGCGTCTATGGACGAAGGAGCAACCTGGGTTTATCAGATCAATTCTCTCACCGGAGATTTTGGGCTTGATATAGCATCCGGAAACAATAAACATATAGTATGGGATTTTGCTGGAGATCATCCGGAATCCTTAAATATACCCGCAATGATAAAAATAACAGCAGATGACAGGAATTTAAGTTTTCCCGCAATGACCTTAATTCAAGCAGGCAGTTTTCAAATGGGTGATACCCATGGATTAGGGCAGGACGATGAGCTGCCTGTTCATACAGTTAATCTGAGTGATTATTATGTTGGGACTTACGAGATAACACATCATGAAATTCTGGATGTATTCAACTGGGCAATGCATAATAACCATCTATATTATAATGGTATGGAATTATTTAATGCTTATGGTGATATGAAAGAGTTGATAGATTTAAATGATGTCGATTGTGCAATTGGAATCTGGGATAACGAACTGATATTTTTTGGGAATGGATACGCTGCTTCACCCGAGTGTCCCTGTATTGAAATAACCTGGTATGGTGCTGCTGCCTTTTGTAATTTTTTAAGTTTAATACAGAATTTCGAACCGTGTTATGATTTTGTCGATTGGAGCTGTGATTTTGGGGCAAATGGATACAGATTACCTACAGAAGCAGAATGGGAGTATGCCGCAAGAGGTGGAACTGATGATCCGGATTATATTTACCCAGGAAGTGACAATTGTTATGAAGTTGCCTGGTTTTCAGGTAATTCAACTCCTAATACCCATATATCTGGTTTAAAACAGGCTAACGGATCGGGCATATACGATATGAGTGGTAACGTTTGGGAGTGGTGTTGTGATTGGTATTCCGCGACCTATTATAACATTTCCCCTGCGGATAATCCAACCGGACCAGAAATCGGAACAGGCAAAGTAGTTCGGGGAGCCAGTTTTTCCAATGATGATTCGTTTTGCAGGTTAGCGTTTCGTGGAAGCGTTACTCCTTTTTCCGGAAATGAGAATAGGGGATTCCGGGTTTGTCAAACAGTTATAAGGTAAAAAGTTACTGATTATCTAATTGAGGATGAAATTTATTTTGTGCAGCAGGGTTTTGCATGGATAACTAATGTTCTGAAGAGAGTAAAGTCAGGCGTTGTTATCTAACTCTCTGTGAGTCAGAAACCGGCCTTATTGTAAAATCCTGTTGCCTAAAGTGAATAATATTATCTAAGATATTTTTGAATTTCGTATTAATCAAAGTCTTCCTATCTTTCTCAGAGATTGAATTTTTTGATGATACATTCTCAGAGCATTGATGAATTTATCCTGCTTTTTGTAGATATAATTATAGTCCTTAATTACTTTTTCCCCAGTAATTCGGTGCAGGCATTCCAGTTGGACAATATGCAATCTCTGGTAGTTGATGGTTGCTGGGTCAATATCAGGATACCATTCGGCACTGCAAAGATTATAGCGGCTCCAGTATCCCAGGTTAAATTGCGGCAGGATATTTTTTAAGGTTGCTATTCCTTCCGAAAAGAGTCTGGCAGCGAGTTCATTTTTCGGGAAAACACGGACGTAGTCATAAATTCCGAAAAGAGCAAAGATCATACCGTTAAGAACAAGTGTAGGTATAGAAGCGGTATATTCTTCATAGAATGGACCCCATTCCGTGAAACTGGTTACGCCCCCTTCCGCGACAGGTTTAGTAAAGGATATGAGAGCTTTTTCGGCGAGATTTGCCCAATCTTTATTGCCGGTTAACTGATAGCCCCGCAGCAGAATATTAATGGCTCTTGCCTGAGAAAATGCAGATTGCCAGGGTCCGGGATTATGGTATTGGGGTAATGAAACGTCAGTCAGCCAGCGTGCACCCAGGTTTTCAGTTATTTCTGCATTAGCGGCAAACCATTCAGCAAATTTCAGAAACCTGTTTTTATCATCATCTTTCTTAGAATTAAGCCAGGTGTGAAATACTGCTAAACCCATCTGACCAATTGATATTGGATAGTAGAGCAGCTTTTGGTCAGTAACGTCAATATACGTACTATTCATAGGGATACCGTTTTCATCAAATTGCCGGATTAATTTTTGATCTTTACCTGCAGCCACTCTATTTTCATCAAATAAGAAATAATAGAAGCTTAATTTATGGCTAGTCAAATCGTCAGCAATATTATAATGAGAGCGGGAAGTACCCAGGTCAGTAATCAATTTATTAATCATGAAAACAGATTTTTTCAGGTTCATAATAACTTCTCAAAAAGGGTTACTAATTCTTTAGTCTGGTTCTTACGTGAATATTTCGAGACCAGGTCATTGCCGTAATGAGGTAATGCATCATTAAGCCAAAGCGCGTAAAGTTTCAAGATATCTTTTTCACATGATTCACCGAAAATATAAAAAGCTCCGCACTCTGTTTCATCCAGGGTATCTTTCATCTCATTACCTTCGGTTCCATAGGCGATTATGAAATTTCCTGTTATTAAATATTCAAAAAGTTTTGCTGTTTGGATACCGGCACTATTGGGCGTATTTGTTGAAAAAACAACCAGCATATCGGCATTAACAATCTCCTGTATAACTCTTTCATGGGAAACATAACCATGGAAATGATAACAATCATGAGCTTTACTGCTTTCAATATATTCTTTTATTTGAAAGTGGACATTTCCGAAAAGATTCACTTCCAGATTATCCAGAATTTCTTTCGGTAAAGCATCTATCGAATCGAAAAATTCTTGAGCAAATTGAACGGTTCTTATATTTCCCGTATGGCAGATCGTAAATTTAGAGTTTCTGGATTTTATAACGTTTTTAAAGTCAATATCATCAAAACCATTTGGAATAACAAGAATAGGAGAAGTTGTAATCTTAGAGTAAATTTCCTTAAATCCATTACTTACCGTAGTAATATAATTTGTCTGCTTCAGTGTGTTTCTTTCCCATCTTCGGTCAATAACCCAGCTCAGTGGATTACGGTTTAAACTTTTAAGCCAGAAAGCTTCTGTCCAGGGATCCCGCAAATCACAAACGAAAGGTATTCCGCTGCACCTGCTTAGTTCCGCTGCGCCTAATTGTAATGAATGGGGAGGTGAACAACTGAAAATCACATCCGGCTGATATTCTCTTATTAACTGTTTGCCTTTTTTGATCATAAAAGGTATCCACCCGATTCTGGCATCAGGGAGAAACAGGTTTACCCTTATCCATTTAAACAGTTTCTGAATCAGAGTATCTTTTTCACTACTGCTCAAAATGTGAGTGGGAATATTGCTATCAGGTTTTTTACCTTTAATGAGATTATAAAGAGCAAATGGTTCAAGACTGAAAGTTTTAAAAACTTCAGCTTCCCTGGGTATTTCTGCTGTCAGGATTTCGTCGAGAGCCGGATAATTCCCGTTTTTGACCGTTAACACGACAGGCTGCCAACCGAGTTGGGGAAGGTATTTCACGAATTTAAGTATGCGCTGAACGCCCGGTCCGCCGGCGGGTGGCCAGTAATAGGTAATTATCAGTACTTTCCGCATTGTGGTGAATTATACTTCAGGATAGATCGGTTTTTTCTCTGTCGCTGATGACCACGCTATCCAGAAATTCATCAAGTTCTACCTGTGGGCACATTTCCACTATAGCATTTATTATTTCCAGCATTCTGGGAAAGGCGAGAGTCATTTCATGATTCATTTCCCTGTTTTCATCATCAAGCCAGGTAATCTTCAGGAGTTTTTGCCTAGCTGGGGTCATTTTAATTGAGCTGATTTTCAGCCAGGGTATATTCACATTCTTTCTGAGCAGGTATGTAAGTGTAAGAGATTGCTCCGTAAACAATAATCTGTTCAGAGAAAAGAGGTTTCGCAGGAGAGAATTAATGGCAAAAAAGATGATCAGAAAAGGTACGACTTTATTAAATGTACTGGAATCGGCATCAATCCGTTTAAAAATGAGCCAGAACGCATAGGCTATGGCAAAGGAGGCAAAAAGAATCGTAAACCAGCGGATGAACTGGTTAAACCAGTAGGAGCGAGGCAGTCCTTTGCGCTGATTAATGTTTTGATATTCTTCATAATGTTTCATATCGGAGGCTCCTTGACCAGATGTTTCAGGTATGAGGCGACTACGGGAGGTGCGCTGAAGAATCCGAAGAAATTCAAGTCGGAACCGTGCCCGTGAAAATCGCTGCCGCCAGTTTTGATCAAACCATTATTATCTGCCATTTCTTCATAGCGTCTTGTTTCTTCGGGAGTGTGACGGCTGTAAAATACTTCCAGTCCTTCCAGTCCCTGGGAAATCAGAGTTTCGATCATATCGTCATCACGATAGATGTAAGGATGAGCCAGAACAGAAACTCCCCCGGCCTTTCGGATAGCTTCCAGAACCTGAGGAGCAGAGGGTGCCGGTTTGGGAATATAACATGATTGCCCTTCTCCGATGTAATTATCAAAAGCATCTTTGATGTCGCGGCAGTGCCCGGCATCAATTAAAGCCCGGGCAATATGAGGTCTTCCCACCAGGTTGAATTTACCGGTGAGATTTATCACGTCTTTAAAATCAAGCCGCATACCCTGTTTATCAAGCAGCTTCACAATCTTGCGTGCTCTGATGGTTCTTCCTTTTTCAATTTCCAGTAGAAAACGGCGGAAGGGTTTATTCTGAATATCAAATCCGTAGGCGAGAATATGCACGTCGCGTCCGTTGACATCCGAGCTGATCTCCACTCCTGAAAGCATTCTGATATCGTAATGAGGTGCCAGTTTCATTCCTTCCAGACAACCATCAATAGTATCATGATCAGTAATGGAAACCAGATCGTATTCGTATTGCTGCAGCAGCTCAAGCAGTTCCCGAGGTGAAAAAACACCGTCGGAAAAATTCGAATGAATATGCAAATCTATTTTCGCCATTAATAATACTTACCCCTGTTATTATCTCTAAAGAGACCAAATTTCTACAAAACCATTTAACTGAAAATTTGATTTAATGTAAAGAAAAAGCTTAACTTAACTGAATAGGCAAGGAAATTACCGTCCAATAATATACTTGATTCCTTATTTTAGTTGACAGTGAAAGTTAAAACCTTAAATTAACTTTGATATATCAATATGGTTATCTTAGCTCCGGATTTATCATATTACTATGAGATTTCTACAAGGAGGCATTGTAAATTGGGAACATCGCAAATAATAATGGTAATATTATCGGTAGTGCTGGTCGGCATTGCAGTTGCCTTTGCCGTGGTGGTATTCCACTCGCATTCAGTTAATACCAGTCGTCAGCTGCTTGTAACGGATCTTGATTTTCTTGCATCTCAGGCAATTCGTTTCTGGAGAACGCCGGAAAGTATGGGTGGAGCTTCTCATAATATTGATGAATCTGATCAGGAAGCGCTGGAATTTTTTCTTCGCTGGAGTGGTAATACAGATGCAACAGATTCCGGAATATATACGATAAAGGCAAATGCCGATGGCACCATAGAAATTACCGGCACCGGTAATGAAATAGGCAAAGATGGAATAAATCCAGTACGTGCTACTCTTATCCTTGATCCTAGTTCCCACGAACCCCTCAATATAGTGATTGAAAATTAAATCCCTTTCTTTTCACACTTCTAGCGGTTAAAATAACTAATTGAAATTTTTCCTTCAGAAAGCAAGCTTGACTGAAAACCTGAGAGTTAATATCTGAGCGCTATGAAAATATTTTCCAGAAAAATAGCCTGGCGTTATCTGCGGGGACGGCAGAGACGCGGACTTGGTTTCATAAATGTCCTGAACATAATCGGTATCGGTTTGGGTGTTTTTGCCATTTTAACTGTAACCTCAGTCATGAACGGATTTGACCGGGATATCCGGGATAAGATCCTGGCATTTCGCAGCGACATCAAAGTAACCGGCATCAATGGTAATTCTCAGGCATCCTCCTCACTACTTACCCGTTTACGTGGCTGCAGTTATGTGAAACACGCAACACCGGTTGTGGAAAATGAACTATTGATCCAGAGCAGTGACGGCATATACGGCACTCTCTGTTATGGTATTGAATATGTCAGTTACAGTGGCAGCACAGAGCTGGAAAATAAGCTGGTGATTGGAAATCCTACAGCTGAGACATTTGCTGAAAAGGGTTTAATACTGGGTATGGATCTGGCAGTAATGCTGAATGTGACTGTTGGAGAATATGTGCAGCTTTCGGCAGCACTTGGAACAGAGGCAACTCCGTTTGGTTTACTACCGAAAAGCAGACGCTACGTTGTTTCCGGCATTTTTGTTTCCGGAATACCGGAATATGACCAGAATATAAGTTATGTGAGCCTTGCCGAAGGTCAATATTTCAGTCAGGGAAAAGATGTGATTGATTTCATTGAAGTGCGTTCGCAGAATGCCAGTCGTTCTGCCTATTACCGGGCACTACTGTCTGCTGAGCTGGGAAGCACAGTGAAAGTGGAGGACTGGAGCGAATATGAGGCAAATCTGTTTAATGCCATCCGCATGGAAAAGGTTTTAATGATAATCGTCTTAATGCTGATCGTGCTGCTGGCAGGTTTCAATATTGCTGGAAACCTGAACCGCCTGGTTACAGAGAAACGACGAGACATCGGGATTCTACGAGCCTGGGGCGTGGAGGTGAGATACATTCGCAGCATTATCATGCAAACCGGGCTATACGTGGGAATATCGGGAACGAGCCTGGGCTTTCTGGGAGCGCTGACGTTCTTATCTGCTCAGATGAAATGGCAGCTAATTAAAATACCGGTTACGGGTTTTCCTATTACCAGTCTGCCGGTGGAATTGCGGCTCGGTGATTTTATCCTGATACCGCTGTTGTCGTTGCTGATCGTGCTGCTGGCCTCATTAGCGCCAGCCGGGAAAGCAGTAAACATGCCGGTAATCAGGATTATACGAGACAATTGAGGAATTTTTCAAAATGCAAAAGTCTTGACTTGTAAAAACCTCAATTTTATTTTACAGGATTAAAAAGAGCCGTTTAAGGAGAAGAAAATGAAGAGGTTACTCCTGTTTATATTTTTTTGTATGCTCATATCATTGAACGCTTATGAGATGGATATGTTGGTTGATGCTCCCACTGCCGGTATTTTACAGCGCGGAGAAGCAAGCCTTTTTACTGAATTTTATAAAGATAACGGAATGCTGGTGGGAATGCGGCTGGGACTATTTCCCCGTTTTGTGGTCGGGATGAGTTATGGCGCAGAGAATGTGGTTGGTAATCAGAAACCAGACTGGCATGACAGAGTAGAATTTCAGGGCAAATTCAGATTGCTGGATGAGAGTTACAGCATACCGGCATTAGCAATAGGATTTGACAGTCAGGGTCATGGGCGGTTTTATATTGAAGATAATGACGGGAATGAACTTCGTCGATATGATATCAAGTCAAAGGGTTTTTATCTGGTAGCAAGCAAAAATTTTGAATTCATTGGCAATCTCGGTACGCATCTGGGATGTAACTATAGTCTGGAAAATACAGATGATAGTCGGCACTTGAACATCTTTGCCGGGGTAGATAAAATGATTGGCGACGTATTGGTGGCGACTGTGGAATATGACATGGGGCTAAACGACAATAGTGACTGGCTTGAATCAACCTTAGAGGAGAATTTTGATAATCTGGAAAAGGGTTATCTGAATGCCGGAATGGGCATCTATTTCAGTTCCAATTTCCTCTTACAGTTAAAATTTAATGATCTGCTGCAGAACCGTAGCGATACGCAGGCAGCTGACCGTTCACTGAATCTGCGCTATTATTTTGACTATCGTGATGATAATTAAAAAAATACTCATTCTTCTGTTACCTCTGCTACTTCTTTCCTGCGCTACGACGGGCAGGGAGGAAGTAACAAATAAAAATGTCGGAGACGAGGAGAGCCGGCTGTTCATGGCGCTGGCATACTTCAATTTTTCGGAATATGCGCTTCAGGAAGGAGATATTGATAATGCCTGGCAGTTACTGCGTCTGGCACATGACACATATCCGGAAAGCATATATCTTAAAGAGAAAATGTTAATGTATCTTTCTCCTAAAGCCTTCCGGGACAGTACAGCTGCGCAGTATATGCTTCAGCTCGGGGCACAGTGGTATGCTTCAGGTGTCTATAACAGCAGGATTATGTTTTCTCTGGGGGAGCTAAGCCTTTATCGCAGAGAATTAGCAGAAGCAGACATATATCTGGCTGCCAGTCTATATGAAGAGGCGGAAAAGGAATGTTACCTCACTTATTATATGTTTGAAAAGCTCTATAACCCCCCTGCCGATACGCTTCTGCTGGGCAAAGCCATAGCTGAACCCTGGGCAGATAAGGATAAAGATATCATCTATCGCGTGGCGGATATTTACAAGGAAAATGGTGAAGACAGCCTGGCTTATGACCTGCTCTATAAAGCCTATCTCCGCTGGGAAGAACCGCATATTTTACAGAACCTGGTTGCTTTACAGCAATATCAGGAACACCTTGATGACAAAGTTGAAAGCATTCTGTTGAACCTGCTGGCAGCAGGAAATCTGTCATCGCAACTGCTGGAGTATCTGGTTACAGAGTATTACACACAACAGGAATATGGGAAAGTGATTGCACTTGAACAGGAATGCCGCCGTCTTGGTGATGAATATATTCTAAAAATACTATATCTCTCTGCCATAGAGTCCCAGGCTTACGAAATGGCAATTGAGGTGGGTAACCTGTTACTGCTGCTTGAGGGGATTTCTCCTGATCAGCATTACCTGATCCTGGGTAAATTATGGGAAATGGAACTTTCGCGCGACAACCTGAAGGAAGCAGCCCGTTATCTGAGCATGATCAAAGACTTGCGTCAGCAGTATGTGATCATTAAAATGGTTGCCGAGGAACTTAATGCCTGGAACGATGTGGTATCTTTTCTGGAGTATTATTATCAGAATGCGGAAGACAGCAGCGGTGCACTATTTCTGCTGCTACTGGCGAACCGCGATGCCGGCAATGAGTCACGCATACCGGAACTGCTCAGTTTGCTGGATCCTGAGTATGTGCTGGAACATGATCTAATTGTGCTGCTGGCATTGCCGTTTAATGAAGAGACGGGTAATGTGGAAGCTGGGGAAAAGGGATTCTATATTTCCTTTTTACAACAGAATCCTTTACTGGCAGGACTTTTCTATTATTATATCGGAGATGATGAACAGGCGCTGTTTAGTATGCGTCAAGCGTTGCTGGAGGGAGAGCATTCTCTGGAAATGCTCCTGATGTATGGTAATATTCTGGAAAAAGCCGGCGACGAGGAAGAATTGCACAGAATATTAAAACAGGCTGTAGCTCTTTATCCGGAGGAAGCAGTTATGCTAAATTTTTATGGCTATATGGCAGCAGACCTGCAATGGGCAAATGAATATAACAAGGCAAAACCAGCCCTGCTGAAAGCACTGGAACTGGAGCCTGATAATGCCATGTACTGGGACAGTCTCGGTTGGCTTTATTACCGGATGGGTCATTATGCTGAAGCAAAAACAGCTATGCTGAAGACAACGGAAGTTGCTCAGGTTAATGCCGATATCGCATTGCATTACGGTATAATTCTGGCAAGTAATGGAGATACGGACAAAGCCCGGGAATATCTGCAGCTTGTGATAACTTTAACTGAAGACGAGGAAATGCTGACTGAAGCAAATAAGCATCTGGCAGCCTTAGATAAAGAATAACTGGAGGAATAAATGCGCTTTGTATTTAATAAACTGAACGTGGTATTGCTGCTGGTGGCAATTATTGTTACTACTGCCGCCTATATTATTATGGGTACCGGCGAAAATACTATTTCCCCGATAATGCTCATTATAGCTTATGTGGTCCTTTTTCCTGCCGCCATTATTACCGGAGTAAACCGCAGTAATGCCGATGAAAAGATAAAACGCCGTAAATGAAGGATAATCGGGAATTTCTTTCGGATGAATTCATTGCCAGTCTGAATAAATTCAATCTGCGTGCCCGGCTCATCGTGGAAGGATTTAAAATAGGACTGCATAAATCACCTTACCATGGCTTTAGTGTGGAATTTTCTGATCACCGGCAATATAATCCCGGTGACCCCGTGTCAGCTATTGACTGGAAAGTATTTGCCAAAACAGACCGCTACTATATCAAGCGCTTTGAAGAGGAAACCAATCTCAAATGCTACCTGGTAATAGATCACAGTGCTTCCATGGCTTTTGGCAGAAAGGGTATCACCAAGCTGGAATATGCCAAAGCACTCGCCTCTGCTCTTGCCTGGCTGATGATGACCCAGCAGGATGCCGTGGGGCTACTTACTTATGATGAAGAAATCACGGATTATCTGCCACCGCGTTCCCTGCGCTCATACCTTGATGAAATATTTAAAAGACTCTATAATCTGCAGGGTAGAAAAAAAACCGCGACTGCTGCCGTGCTGCATAAACTCGCAGAACAGGTACGCAAGCGCGGGCTCATTATTTTGATTTCAGATATGCTGGATGATATGGACAGCCTTTTTTCGGGATTGCAGCATTTCCGGCACCAGAAGCATGAAGTGATCCTTTTTCATCTGCAGGATGAAGAAGAATTGAATTTTGACTTTAAACAGGAAACGGAGTTCATTGATTCGGAAAGTGGAGAGAAGATCATCGTCAATCCCTGGCTGATCAGAAAAGATTACCAGGCGGAATACACCAGCTTCACTGAAAAGCTCAAACAGCGTTGCTTTGAAGCCGGTATTGAATATAATCCCATCACCACTTCCACCCCCTTTGAAAAAAGCCTCTTCGACTATCTCATGAAAAGATCAAGATTATATTAAATTTTAACAGATACTCATTTTAACCAATGATATTTTCAGCAGAAAACGCAGTTATTATCATCCTGTAGCACAGACGTCCCCGTCTGTGAAATGCTCTGCCAAACTACGAAATTTCCAGCAAAGCCCGCAGCAAATAAACACACACACAGACGAGACGTCTATGCTACAAGTAGTTTTATAACTTGAGAAACTTTGTGTAATTAAAGTAGCTGTCACCTTCCTGTAGCACAGACGTCCCCGTCTGTGAAATGCTTTGCTTTCCCCTGAAATTCACGGTTAAGCAAGTACTCTTTCGAGAAAGAAGTAAGATATTTAACCACGAATTGTCTCCGCAAGCTTCCGCCTCATCAAGAAGGCACGAAAAACACGAAAAAACGACAATTATAATTGAACAATGAAAATACAATATTAGAACAATAGTTCTATTTCGTGATGATAAGTGGCAATATTAAATTGCTGCCGTTAAGAACCCATAGCATTCCCATAGCATCCTTGCTTTAAGGGCGGTAAATATGTATATATAGTTATGAGAAAGTAAGATAACGTAATAAATATGGGAAAATTACGGAAAAAGTCACAGGAAAAGGCTACGTAAAATGAATTGATAGAAAAGAGAATGAACGTATGAATAAGGGAGAAGACGTGAATCGTGAGTCGTGTTCATTTCCCATGCTGCGCCCAGGTGAACGTCCAATTACAATAATTATGAATTATGAATTTTAAATGATAGTAGCATCACTTCGTTCAGGGTTCGGGGTGAGGATACAGTTAATTTCGAGGTAATCACCCAGGTTTTTAAATTTAAGGTCTTTCAAGTAATTTAATATATAAATATCAAGCTGTTGAAAAGCAGTTGCGACGGCTTGATGATCTAATATCTGTTTATTACTAAAAACATTATCTTCTTCGAGGTCTTTTTTTATCCAGAAGCGGCATTCGATGCGATTATCGCTGTAAATGAGAAGTAGAATAAAGCTGGAAATGAAGTAGCTTGCCTTCTGGAAGTCTTCCGATTGAAAGAGCGTATTGATATCCTTTTCAAAAGTCTCGGCAAAATCGCTGTTGCCGGTATTATCCAGGAGGAACTGGCGGCACTCGATTTCATCAAGATCAATATTTTCCGGCACAATTGCCTGCAGTGAATTCTTTAAACCCGGTATCGTGGTGGCAGTAGGCTGAAAGAAAGAGACGAGGGTAAAATCATCCTGGCTGATGTCATAACCTTCATCTTTGAGAAATTCCATAAATTCCAGGGACGTGGTAAGTGAATTCGTTTGAGGAATTTTCTGTTCGAGCAGTTCCAGCAAGCCTTCCTGCCCCAGGCGGTCACCGTTTTGCAGGCTGCATTCGAAAAGCCCGTCCGAATAGATAAAGCAGGTCTTGTTTTCATCTATGATAAAGCTATCAATATCGGCATCGGTATAACTGTAATTTTCCAGCCAGCCGACGGGAATGGTGCCTCTTTCATTAAGCAGCAGTTCCGCTTTTCTGGTATTATGGTCAAAAACAATAATTTCGGGATGTCCGGCCCGGATATAATTCACTTCTCCGCTTTGCGTGTTAATTACACCCAGAATAAAGGTCATATAGTTTTTATCTCTTAGCAGATTAACGCTAAGTATTTTATTAAGGCGGTTTACCAGGCGGGCGGGATTGATATTGGGTTTTTCCTGTTCCAGAAGCATAGTAATTGTGGAATTTGCCGCCATCATAAGCATGGCAGATTTAAGCCCATGCCCGGAAACGTCACCCAGAAAAAAGACATAACTGCTTTCATTAACAGGAAAGTAACCAAAAAGGTCGCCACCCACTTCCAGTGAGGGCATATAGGCAGTGGAAAAAACAATTTGATCATGCAGCAGCAGCCAGTCCGGCAACAGGTATTCCTGCACGGAACGCGCCAGCGCGATATCCTGTCTTATTTCTGCAAAGAGTTTATCCTTATCCTGCTGGGTTTTCAATCTGCGCGTTTCTTCTTCTTTAATGCGTTTCTGCAGTTGCAGTTCTTCCAGCATTTCATTGATCTGGGTTTCCAGAATCTTTAAAGCCACCGGTTTTTTAATAAAGGCGCTAATGCCGTAATCAATAGCTTCCAGAAAATAGTTCACTTCGGTATGGGCGGAAATGATGATGATCTTCACGTGAATATCTATTTCCCTGATCTTGCGAGCCATCTGCAGACCGTCCAGGCGAGGCATTCTGATATCAGTTATGATAAGATCAGGCTTTTGTTTATGATACAGTTGCAGACCTTCTATGCCGTCAACAGCATAAAAGACCTGACTGAAACGGTGAGAAAGAAAATTACGCAGTGAACTTACAGTCGGTTCTGAATCTTCACAATAAAGAACCTTTAGATCCTGCATTATTAACAGTTCTGATTCCATAAGATTAGAGAAGCTCTTCTTTTCCTGCTTCATTGAGCCGGTTAACAATGATTTTCACATCTTCTGAGCGTTTTTTGTTCATGATTAACAGTACGTCACCGGTATCGACCACGATCAGGTTTTTTACGCCAATAAGACTGACCATCTTATCAGAAAAAACATAATTATTCCGGGAATCAATTATTTGGGACAATGGATTTTGGCAGAAGTTACCCTCTGCATCAGCGGGTGATAATTCAGCCAGCGCCTTCCAGCCGCCGACGTCGCTCCAGCCGATGCCAGCAGGAACCACGGCAATATTGGTGGATTTTTCCATAATACCAACATCCACGGGTATTTTAGGCATTTGAGCATAAAGAGCAGCAATGGCCTGTTCTGGCAGGTTATCGTCCAGGGATTGACGGATTTGACCCATTAAATTCCAGATTTCAGGTTGTAACTCCTCATAAGCCCGGCGAATAGTTTGCAACTGCCATAAGAACATACCGCTGTTCCAGAGAAAATTACCGGTTTGCAGATACTGCCTGGCTTTTGCCAGTTTGGGTTTCTCTTTAAAGCGCAATACCTGTATAGTATTTTCCATTATTTCTCTGCCGCATTCTATGTAACCATAACAGGTGGCAGGGTAGTCAGGCAAAACGCCAAAAGTGACCAGGTAGCCTTTTTGAGCGGCATTTGCAGCTGTTTGCAGGCATTCATAAAAAGCGGAAGTATTGGTAATCTGGTGGTCTGCTGCTGCCACAAGCATAGTTTCGTCAGCAGGATATTTACCTTCCAGCCAGGCCAGGCTCAGTCCAATACAGGGAGCAGTATTCATTCCGAAAGGCTCGCAGATGATGTTTTCCGTTGGAAGTTCCGGCAGGTGTTTTCGCACAAGTTCTGCCTGTTCGAGTGCTGTAACCACGTAAATATCAGCAACATTGATTTTTGGGAGCAGTCGGTCAACCGTAAGCCGGATCATAGATTCTTTACTGACAATCGGCAGGAATTGTTTAGGATTTTTTTTGCGACTCAGGGGCCAGAAGCGTGAGCCGATCCCCCCGGCCATAATGAGAGCTATCAATTAATTTCCTCCGTTGCGGTTATCAATAACATTCGTTTTAGGCGGCAGCTGCAGAGTAAATATACCAGAGGGTAATTGCAGATTTATGTGTTCCGCCTGAAAGGAGTATTTGACTATATTTCCTTCACCATCAGTGATCTGAACTGACCGGATAAACAGTTTATCCAGTACGATTTCAATGGATTCGGCAGGATTAGTAAGAAGCAGAATAGTCTCATTACCGGATTGAGAGATTATTTCAATCTCACTGCTTTCCCAGTAAAAGGACAATATTTCCTCTGGTTTGATCTTAAAATCTCCCTTATCCATCCAGATTGCCTGAGCGGTAGCGGGTTCGTAGATCAGGATATCGTTTTGCAGCACGAAAAGCTGCTGTTCATCAGGTTTTAAGTAAGCAATATGGAGTGAGTCGCGGTTATAATAGATCATACCGCGTGAGGTTTTGCTGATATTAATTTCCTGCCAGTAATTTTCCTGTAACAATTCAGCCTGAAAAGTTGTGATCCCCTGGTAATATGCCATGATATCTTCATAAAGTTGCTCCATGTCCGCAAAAGCAGCGCAGGAGCCTAAGAGAATTACAAAAGCAAATAATATTTTTTTCATTTAATTATCCATTATCAATTATCAATTAACCACAGTCCGTTATCTCTCAAGTCCTGTTCCGAAGCCAGCACTTCGCGGGATTTGCTGCCCAGGTGCGGTCCCACTATTCTTGCCTGTTCCAGCAGATCAATCAATCTTCCGGCTCTGGCATATCCGATCTTGAAATGCCGCTGCAGCATGGAAACGGAAGCCGAACCGGCATTAACAATAATAAAAGCAGCTTCCGGGAAAAGGTCGTCATCATAATCGAATTCTGCCAGGTTTTCCTGAGTATCACTGATTATAGTAATATCATCATCAGGTCGCGGCTGCACCCGCAGATAATCCACCAGATTATTGATCTCAATGTCAGAAACGAAAGCGCCGTGGATGCGCACCGGTGCCGGCTGACCGGGACCATGAAAAAGAGAATCACCTTTACCGAGAAGCTGTTCTGCGCCATTAACGTCGAGAATAACGCGGGAGTTTATTTTCTGGGTAACCTTAAACGCGATACGGGAAGGGAAATTGGCCTTGATCAATCCCGTGATAACTTTGGTGGAAGGGCGTTGCGTGGCCAGGATCAGGTGAATACCTATGGCACGCGCCATCTGCGCCAGCCGGGTAACAGGCCGCTCTATTTCCTTGGTTGCAGTCATGATCAGGTCGGAGAACTCATCAATAATTACCACGATATAGGGTAATTCCTTTTCTTCCAGTTCCGGGTCAGCTTTTCGCATTTCCTTGATCTTTATATTGTAATCCTGCAGGTTTCTCACGCCATAGATCTGGAGCAGCTTATAGCGTCTGTCCATTTCAGAGACGGCCCAGTTCAAGGTGATCATCACGTGTTCGGGCTCGGTGACAACATTCTGAATAAGATGGGGAATTCCCTCATAACCGGCTAATTCAATTCTTTTAGGGTCAATAAGTATCAGGCGTAATTCCGAAGGTTTGGCACGCAGCAGCAGGCTTACGATAATGGAATTAACACAAACGCTTTTACCGGAGCCGGTGGCACCTGCCACGAGAAGATGCGGCATTTTTGCCAGATCCGCCACTACCGGATTGCCGGAGATATCTTTTCCCAGGCCGAAAGCCAGGATACTTTCCATATTTCTCATGCTTTTAGAAAGCATAATATCACGCAGATAAATTATATCCCGCTGCTCATTTGGGAGTTCAATGCCTATCAGTCCACGTCCCGGGATCGGTGCTTCCACTCTAAGGCTGTTTGCTTTCAGGGCCAGCGCCAGGTCTTTGGATAGATTATTAAAGGTATTAACTTTAACGCCCGGGGCGGGTTCCAGTTCATATTGAGTTACGATGGGACCGATATTTACATTCTTTACCGTTGCTTCCACCTGAAATTCCGCCAGCTTATTCATCAGGACTTCACTGGTCCGGGCAATGTTTTCTTTCAGTTCTTCCCTGTTTGACTGCTGTGAAGTATGTGGTTTTAGAAAGTCCTCAATATTCGGTACGGTGTAATTACCGTCCTGCGGGGGAGAATATTTATTTTCAGCCCTAATTTTCGATTTAGCTGCCGTTTCGTCTTTCTCTTCCGGGAAAGGTACTACAGGTTCACTGTTATTGATTGGTATTTTTTTTTTTACAACCGGCTTAAATCTCTGATTTTCTTCCGGCTCGTCAGTTACGGTGGGAATCACAGGCTCATCTTCATAATCCAATGCCGGTTCCGGATCATTATGTACTTTCAAGTGCGGTGCTTTGGGTATTTTAATGATTTTATCCAGTTTTTTCTCTTTGACTGCTTTTTCTTTTTTCTTAAAAATCCAGTGGAAGAAGCTTTTTAATGTGTCCAGCAACCAGACCATTGCCCGCCACAAAGGACCCAGTTCAAAGATAATTATGGTCATCACGATTATGATAACACTCGATATAATGATCGTACCCGCCACATCAAAAAGTCTATTTAGCAGAGTCAGGACAAAATTAGTGATTATACCGGTCAAAAGTGGTTTACTGTTACGCATCGTGAGAACTATTATGTTTATGAAAAATGCCATGATCACAAAACTGATGAGCTTTAAAACCACATTTTCCCGATAAATAGTGAAAATATTAAAGAAGGAAAGCAGCGCCAGGCCGATAAGCAGTGAAACGCATAGAATTTTACCAAAAAGATAGGACAGCCAGTAACCAAGGATAGCACCAAAGGGTCCAATAGGATTATGCAGATCAGGAAAATCCAGGCTGAGTATATCCCATAAATTCATCCCGCTTTCAGAAATTATCCGGTAGTCGGAAAGCATCTGTTCGGCATTGCTGCTTACTGCGACGAGTAGCAGCACGGCAATGATCAAAAGCACCAGCCAAAGCAGAATGTTCTTAAGGTTTAGCGCATTGTTAGTTTCCATAATTACACACTGAAGCGAATGTTAAGAATATCGCCATCTTTCACGTGATAGGTTTTACCTTCCAGCCGCATTTTATTATATTCTTTCACGGCTTTTTCCGAGCCGGCAGCCTTGAGGTCTTCATAATTAAAGCACTCAGCCCGGATAAATCCCCGAGCCAGATCGGAATGGATCGTGCCTGCCGCTTCCACGGCAGTTTCACCATTGGCAATCGTCCAGGCGCGCACCTCATCTTTTCCGGCCGTAAAAAAGCTGATCAATCCCAGGATGCGATAGGCAAATGTCACCAGACGATTTACAGCGGATTCTTTGATATTCATATCAGACATGAACATATCTGCTTCCTCTTCATCCAGTTTGCTCAATTCCATCTCAAAATTTCCCGCCATTTCAATGACATTATAATCTTTTTCTATTTCTGCCAGCAGTTCCGGCTGTTTGCCAAAGTTATTTTCATCTGAATTCAAGATGACCAGCAGCGGTTTCTGAGTGAGAAAGCGGAATCCGCGTACTGCTTTTTCTTCATCAGTTGCAAGTTCCAGATCACGCAGGGGCAGCATTTTGTTAAGCTGTTCCTGAATACGCAGAAGCGTATGCTCTTCCACGAGCAGTTCGGCGTTTTTCAAACCGCGTTTTTTGTCTTTCTCAATGCGTTCCAAGCGCTTTTCCGTGATCATCAGGTCGCTCAATATCATCTCATCGCAAATATTAGTTATATCCGCCACCGGTTTTGGTTTCCCCAGGCTTTGATATATAATATCGTCGGTAAAATTACGTACGACCAGTGCCAGGGCATCTGTTGTTTTTATCAAACCCATGGATGCTGCCGAAAACGCCTCGCCTTCCTTGCTGCCCGAAGTTAATCCGGCAAAATCGGTGAACTCGATGTGAGCATATATGGTTTTCTTGGGCATATAAAGCTCCGAAAGCCAGGTAATCCGCTCATCATCAACATTCACAACCCCGATATTGGGTTCCAGTTTCTGACTGCTATAGGAGGTTACTTCCGCATTAAGCCCGGTCAAGGCATTAAAGATGGTAGTCTTACCTGAATTTTCCAGTCCTATCAAGCCTATTTTCATATTTCACTGTTCCTTCTCAAGTCTCTTTGCCAGTGGCAATTATTTTTTATTCTCAGATTTATATCAATTTATTTTTACCGGCACCTTATTTGCCGATGCAGAATTCCGCAAATATCCGGTTGAGTATTTCGTCAGTTGTGATCATTCCGGTTATGTCTTCCAGGTTTCTGCTGGCTTCCTGCAGATCAAAGGCAATAAATTCCGCGCTGACCTTGTTTTCCAGCGCTTCACTTGCCAGGTGGATATTTGCCAGAGCCTTCTGCACGGCGGCAATTTGACGGCTGTTGCTCAGTAATGTTTCCGGTATATCTCTCGGATCGATGGCTATTTTATTCAGCATGGCCAGTTTCAATGGCTGAAGCCCGTTGGCATCAAATGTTGAGCACAGTAAGTAATCCCTCCCGGCAAAACTATTTTTTATATCTTCAGAGAGAATATCACTTTTATTCAAAACCTTAATTATTTTATCTTCTCCTGCCAGTTCTGCCAGTATTTTCAGATCTTCAGCATCATCGGTACCCTCATTAACATAAACAAGCAGATGGGCTTCCTTGATGATGTCATAGCTGCGAGTAATTCCTATTTTTTCTATTTCGTCTTCTGTATCCCTGATCCCGGCAGTATCATAAAGTTTTACTAAAAATCCTTCTAACGCCAGGGCTTCTTCCAGGTAATCACGTGTGGTTCCCGGAACAGGCGTGACGATGGCCCGTTCTGTTTCCAGGATTTTATTGAAAATACTTGATTTCCCTACATTCGGCTGACCCACCAGGCAAACACGGTAACCCTCACGTAATATCAAACCATCCCTTCCACTGGCTGCCAGTTGTTCCAGTTCTTTTTCCAGGCTGGAAAGAGCATTAGCCAGTGCCGCATAATCAAGCTCCTCTGTGTCATCATCGGAAAAATCTATTTCCAGTTCCAGCAACAGCCGGTAATGCGTTAAAATCTGCACATATTCCCTGATCCGTGCTGCCAGTCTACCTTCCAGCTGATTGAGTGCCTGGCGCTGTGAATGGCGCGTGGATGCAGCCAGCAGGTCACCAACTGCTTCCGCCTGCGTCAAATCCATCTTATCATTCAAAAAAGCCCGCTGCGTAAATTCTCCCGGCTGTGCCAGTCGTACCCGGATCAGCAATATTCCCAGAATTCTTTCCGCCACGAACTGGTTTCCATGGCAGGATATTTCCACAACGTCTTCTCCGGTATAGCTGTGAGGTGACCGGAATATGGTCACGAGCACTTCATCCAGGAGCTCTTCTTTGTCATAAATTCTGCCGAATGTTATCTTATGACTCGGCAGCAGGTGCAGGTTTTTACCTTTAAATATCTTGTTTACTACTGCAATAGCAGCCTCGCCGCTTACCCGGATCAGGTGTATGCCCCCTTTTCCGGATGGTGTTGATATGGCAGCAATAGTATCTCTATAAAATTCCACTCTCAAAAATCCCTGCTGCTTCCAGTTTCTGCAGGATCTGCTCTGCTTCCAGTTCCAGCGACTTTAGTAATATATTAACTTTGCCGTGGGTGACAAAACTGTCCGGTATGCCAAAATTATATACCTGCATGGCGCTGTTACAGTAAAAGCTTTTTATGCTTTCCCCGATTCCACCGGCAAGGCTGTTATCTTCCAGGGTAACCATGACCCTGATCGTCGATTCCAGTTTTTTCAGGAGTTCGGTATCGAGAGGTTTCACAAAACGGGCGTCAATGATCATCACATCCAGAGAGTATTTATCCTTGATCAGTTGCGCCATCTCCCTGGCTTCCTGCTGAAACTTTCCGGTTCCCAGCAAAGCAATATTTATCCCTTCCTGAACAATTACAGCTTTTCCTTTTTCCAGGGGCGGATACTCCTGATTACAGCGCAGGGCACTACCACGCGGGTAGCGGATAAAAACAGGACCCGCTTCATATCCGGCAGCAAAATCCAGCATTTTTTCCAGTTCATCTCCGCTGCTGGGTGCCATTATCACCACATCCGGGATCAGCCGCAGGTAAGAAATATCAAAACTGCCATGATGAGTAGCCCCGTCTTCGCCTACTAATCCGGCACGATCCAGGCAGAATACTACCGGAAGTTTCTGTAACGCCACATCATGGATCACCTGATCAAAAGCACGCTGCAGAAAAGTGGAATATATCGCGATAAACGGCTTCAATCCACGTGTTGCCATTCCGGCAGCAAAGGTTACTCCATGCTGTTCCGCTATTCCCACATCAAAAAAACGCTGCGGATATTTTATGGCAAAACCTGCCAGCCCGGTTCCATCTGTCATGGCGGCCGTTACGGCAACTATTTTATCGTTTTCCTCTGCCAGCTGCATTAATTTCTCACCAAATATGCGCGAATAGGAAATTCCTGACTTGTCAACGCATTCTCCCGTTTCCACCTGATATGGTCCCAAACCATGAAACTTGGAAGCATTATCTTCTGCCGGCTCATAGCCTTTCCCTTTCTGGGTGACTACATGCAGAAGCACTGGTCCTTCCATATTGTCTTTGGCTCGCCTGAATATGCGGATGAGCCGGGCAATATTATGACCATCTATAGGGCCGGCATATTTAAAGCCCAGATCCTCAAAGATTACATTCGGTGCCAGTATATTGATCAAGTTACCTTCAAACTTCTGAATAAAATGCACCAGGCGTCTGCGGTTATGATCGGAGGTTGGCAGGTTCTGCAGAAAGTCCCAGACTTTCCCCTTTAACTGATTATAGGAGCGGCTGACCAGGAAGTCAGCAAAATATTTCTGTAATGCACCCACATTGGAAGATATGGACATGTTATTGTCATTCAAGATCACTATCAGGTTCTTATTCAGGTGCCCGGCATGGTTTAGCGCTTCAAAAGACATCCCGCCGGTTAAAGCGCCATCTCCAATTATCGCTACTGCCTTCCCTCTTTCCCCCAGCTTTTCCTTGGCAACGGCAATTCCCAGTGTCGCCGAAATAGATGTGCTGGCATGTCCTACTCCAAAAGCATCATATTTGCTTTCATTCATCTTATTGAAACCGCTGATGCCGTCATACTGACGCAGCGTACCGAAGCGCTCGTTTCTGCCCGTTAATATCTTGTAAGCATAGCTTTGATGTCCCACGTCCCAGACGATCCTGTCCTGCAGCGGATCAAAGACGTAAAGCAGCGCAATTGCAATATCCGTAGCGCCCAGGCTAGGTGCCACATGTCCGCCATTTAACGCGGTAACTTCTATTATGCGTTTGCGGATTTCCTCCGCTAATTTGCGTAATTCCCCCAGAGAAAGGGCTTTGATTTTACTCGGGTTGTCTATCTTTTCCAGAATCATTATTTTTCCTTTTTGCTTAAAGTATAAGCTCTTCTATCCAATTTAATATCCGGGTCTGTCCGGTTTTCTTTAAAGCCGAAAACGGCATTATTTTTTCATCCTGCAATTGCAGTCCTTTTGCCAGTTTCTGTAAAGCAATACCCACTTTTGCCTGGGCGATTTTATCGCTTTTCGTCGCAGCAATGGCAAAATGTATTCCCAGGCTGCGCAGCATGTCAAGCATAGCCATATCTTTCACGTCTGCCTTGTGACGAATATCCACCAGCACGAATACCCCGCGCAGCTCCTGACGTATTCTGAAATAGCTCTCTATCATTACTCGCCAGGATTCTTTTTCCTGCTCACTTACTTTGGCAAAACCATAACCCGGCAGATCCACTGCCGTAAAAAAACCATCCTGTTCGCCCGATTTGAAACGCACCTGAAAAAAATTCAGCAGCCTTGTTTTACCCGGCTGACGACTCACCTTTGCCAGTGCTTTCCGGTTTAAAAGCGCATTGATCAATGATGATTTCCCCACGTTTGATTTCCCCACAAAGGCTATTTCCGCATATTGGGCGGGAGGATAGTGGTCAGGCTTGACGGCGCTCTTGATAAATTCCGAAGCTGTGATTCTTATCATTCAAAATAAACTACTGAGGAACGTTCACTTTCCCAGATTTCCACTTCACATACTCTTACGAAATCGCCGTTAAGCCGCTTGCTGAGCTCGTTAAAAAGCACTCGGGCGATATTTTCCGAAGTCGGATTCATTTCCTTAAAATATTCCAGTTCATTCAGATACCGGTGGTCAAGCGCATCCATCAACTCTGTAAGATGACGCTTCACTACTCCGAAATCTACGGTCATACCGACGGTATCAGTTTTACTCGCATTTATTCCTACTCTCACTTTCCAGTTATGCCCATGCAGATTACGGCAGGCACCTTCATAACCCTGCAGTCTGTGAGCTGAAGAAAAATCTGATATTACATTCAGCTTAAACATTGGCTTTCCTCCAATTTGCAGTTAAATCATACCCCTTCTATTGTAAAGATATTTTTAGAAGAAAACCGGGAAAAGTGAGAAGTGAACAGTGAATCGAAATCCTAAATCCGAAATTTGAGATTCGGAAGACAAATCAGACCAGGGATGTTTTCACCGATTACCCATCATCCATTGTCCATCGTCAATTATTCAGATTCCTCCCTCCAGAATGAAGGTATCTTCAAAGTCATAATCAAGAGATTCGGCTATTTTTTCCAGGGCACGTTTTTGTATCTGGCGCACGCGCTCCCGTGAAAGTCCCAGTTCTTCGGCAATCTGGGCAAAATTCTTCCCCTTCTTACCTTCCAGTCCAAAGTATTCTCTGATTATAAAGGAATCCCGCGCCGGCAGTTCGCCCAGTATCTCTTCAATCTTATTTTCCCGACGCTCCGCCAGATATAGCTGCTTGGGATCTGTTATGCTCGGATCAGCTAGAAACTCATTAAAATTTATCGGATCATTATGACTGTTATGAGCATTTTCATCTATTGATAAGGTATTGACATTCTGTAAATTGGCTTTCCTGATCTGCTTCAGAGGCACATTCACATTCGTGGATATCCTGCCCATGTGTGCCACTTCGCCTGATTCCCGGTAAATCCGGTCTTTCTCGGTCTTGATGCGATTGATAAGATTTGCTTTATCAAGCGGTATACGGATCAGGTTATTTTTCTCAGTTAAGGCAGATATTATTTTCTGCTTGATCCACCACACGGCGTAAGATATGAATTTATTATGACGTTCCGGCTCAAATTTCTCTATCGCTTTCAATAATCCCTGGTTGCCCTCGCTGATCAGTTCCGTTAAGGTCAATCCCCGGTTCTGATAACGCGAGGCTATCTTAACCACGAACTTCAGATTAGCTTCCACTAACCGGTTTATGGCCGCTTTATCTCCCTCTTTGGCGAGTTTGGCGCATTCCTGCTCTTCTTCCCGCGTTAAAGGTCGAATGGCGGCTATCTGCCCCAGATAGATCTGCAATCCACGATCATCGAAAACATTCTCACTCATTCAACATACCCTCTTTCTTACCCAAAACCTTCAATATTTTAACCGATACAACAATTATTTTTATATTGTAATAAGTCAATATTTGTTTTTATTTCAAACTCGAAAATCATTAATATTATCTGTGATGTAGTCCAGAAGCTCATCATCAGCCATCTCCATTTTTCGTTGCAGGGCAAAAACGAGTTTCACTCCATTAAGATTCATGCCCAGTTCCTGGGTTAAAGTAATTATTATATCAATTCTCAGCAGATCATCGCTACTGAACATACGGGTGTTGTTTTCCGAACGTCTGATTCTGATCAAACCTTTACGCTCGTAGTCACGGATTGTCTGTTCATGGATGTGAATAGATTTTGCCGCTTCTCCAATTTTAATAAATTCTTTCTCTTTCATTTTACCTGCCCGGATTGATGATATATGGCTCCGGATCAACAGCATGTCCTTCCTGCCGGATCTCAAAATGCAGATGGTTTCCCGTGGAACGTCCGGTACTGCCCACCGTGGCAATCTGCTCGCCCTGTTTCACTTTATCTCCTGCCGGAACCAGATTCTTTTCATTATGTGCATAAACTGTCATCAGCCGGTTTTCGTGTTCCAGGATTATCAGGTTACCATATCCTTTTTGGGTACCGGAATAAATCACCGTACCCTCCATAACCGCCAGGACGGGTGTTCCTGCCGGAGCTGCCAGATCTATACCCTGGTGCCGCTCATCCTTGTTATAATGCTGACTGATGCGGTATTGCTCCAGTGGGGAAATGAAATCTCCGGTTTTAATGGGCACCATTGCCTGCTTTTCAGTCACTTTCTTTTCCGGCTTTCTCTTTTCTTTTTTCCCCGTTTTGGCAACAGTTTCCTGCGGTACCGGTTCTGCCGGTTCTTGAGAAAGCATACCCCCTGCCAGGTTGATCACCTGACCCTCGCTCAATTCCCAGTTGCTTATGGTATTATAATGCAGCAGATCCAGCAGATCCAGATTATAAATATTGGCAATTATCGTTAGAGTCTCGCCCTTTTGAACTACGTGCTTCTTATCCGGCGGTAACGGGCGTTCTGTAATATAAGAAGTGCGCTTCACGGGATCTCGCGGTTCATAATATATCTTTTGACCAACAGTAATATTATCTGAGGGCAGATTATTGCAAAGCTTCAGATCTTCCACACTAACTCCACTTTGCTGGCTGATGTGGTAAAGCGTATCACCCGGCTGAACTATATGATATTTATCGGAAGGAGTCACGTATAAAGGACGCCTGCTGAAAGCAGCCAGTTGTGCTGTAAACAATAATATCACCAGAAATATCTTAAACGATCCGGAAGCCTTCATATTTCTCTGAAACAGTCAATTCCGTAATTATTAGTTCATTAACACGGGCAAAAGCAGGACCCTCACGCAGACGCTCGCAGAACGCAGTTAAGTTCTCACCCTGGGCTTTTACCATCACGCTCCCGTCCACCTGGTTTTTTACGGTGCCCCTAATGCCATAGAGCTGTGCCTGCTGCCGCGTGAAATAGCGGTAACCCACTCCCTGCACCCGACCCTGGACTATGATCTCCAAAGTCTTATACTCGCATCTGTCCGCTTTCTGCATTACTTTTCCTGATACCATTTTTCCTTATAACTCTTAAAATAAATTATTTATCAACTGTCAATCCTTTCTTTCCGCAACCTGGTATTCTCCCCGATATTTATCTGAAATCGTAATCACTCCCGGTTAAGGGGCAGACTAATGTGTCTGTCCATTTATATTTAAGCTCTCTTTTTCACCACAGAGACACAGAGAAAAGGATTGACTGAGTGACTGATAGACTTGTTGACGGCTGATGCGCGTGTTGTCCTGTTTTCAAGTAGTCAAGTAATCATATTTTCTCTTCTCTTCCTTTCGCACCTTCTGCCTGCCGAGGCGTAGTGTAGTGAAGTTAGCATTATTAATCATTAATTGAATACATGTCTTTCGGGGGTTAAAAATCTTCTCTTAAATTTTCTTCAGGAATTTTGAGGGCTTTAGTTTCAGGATGATATAGAAAAGCAGGAAGAGAGCGAAGCAGATAACAATCCACATCATGGAAGAGGCAGGATGCAGCAGGAAAGTGGCAGTCTGATAGTATAAAGTTGCCACGATCCAGGCTAAGAAGGTGAGGTAGGCAACCACGAAGGCAGCCCAGCCGGGGCTGGTTTCGCGGTATATGGCACCGATAACGGCGACGCAGGGGGCATATATGAGTACGAAAAGGATAAAGGCAAAGCCGGCATAGCGGTCCCCTTTAAAGCCCTTCTGCACCAGTCCTGTCAGATAGCCCTTGTCACTTTCACCATTGGCGGATATTATCCCGAATCCTTGTGGTATTGCTATAAAAGCAGCGGCAATGCCTTGCCAGAAGTGAAATTTATCTCCACCTTCCGATAACTCATTACGCACTTCAGCATCAATATGACTGTAAAGAGCATCCAGGGAACCGATCACGGCTTCTTTGGCAAATACTCCAGAGATCAAGCCGACTGTGGCGGGCCAGTTATCATTCTGAATACCCATGGGGCGAAAAACGGGAGTAATCCGCTGGGCGATCCAGGAGACAATAGATTTATCGGAATGCTGGTTGCCGAAACTGCCGTCGGTGCCGATGGAATTAAGGAAACTGAGAATGAGCACAATGATAATGATCACCTGTCCGGCTCTGAGGATGAATGACTTCAGGCGTAGCCAGGTATGCTGCATTATGCCGTTGATCGTGGGAATATGATAAGGCGGTAGTTCCATCACGAAGGTGGAAATTTCACCTTTTAAAATAGTCGATTTGAATAACAGTCCGGAGAAAATCGCCAGCACTACTCCGGTGAAATAGATAGAAAACAGCGTCAAGCCTGCTCTTTGTGAGAAAAACGCAGCGACGAATATGGAATATACCGGCAGACGAGCCCCACAGGACATAAAGGGATTCATGATAATTGTCAGGATGCGGTCACGGTTATTTTCCAGGGTGCGAGTGGCCATAATTGCCGGCACATTGCAGCCGAAACCGATGAGCATAGGTATAAATGCTTTGCCGGGTAAACCGATAGTGCGCATGAATCTGTCCATTACAAAGGCGGCGCGGGACATATAACCGGAATCTTCCAGAACGGACAGCGCCAGAAAGATAAAAAATATTGGTGGTATAAAAGTGGAAACGGTTTGCACGCCACCGCCCAGCCCGTCAGCCAGCAGCGTGATCAGCCAGACTGGCAGAGAAAGTGATGTCAGCAATACCCGGAATCCATCCACGAATATAGTACCCATCAAGCCGTCAAAAAAATCAATGAAAGGTGAACCAACGCTCATGGTCAGATAGAAGACACCCATCATCACCAGCAGAAACAGCGGTATCCCCAGATAGCGGTTAAGCACGAACTTGTCTATGGTATCCGTCAGGTCACGCAGTTCTGTCTTATGCCGACGCAAAGTATCACGCACCAGTCCCTTGACGAACCCATGCCGCCCGTCTGCCATAACCACGTCCATCGGGTCACCGGTATGATGTTCAATGCGCTTTATGGCATCTTCGAAATGCTGCACTAATGCCTGATCATCAATCCGGGTGCGGACTTCGGCATCTTCCAGCAGGCGCAGCGTGAGCCAGCGTACAGAAACCTTTTGCTCATCTGCATGCTGTTTTACCATAGGCTGCAGTTTATGCACTTCGCTTTCCACAACGCTGTCATAACTGATGCAGGTGCGGGATACATGTTTTTCTAATGCCGATATTGCGATTTGTTCCTTGAGCAGGGGGACACCGGTCTTTTTGCTGGCAGTCATTTCCAGCACGGGACAGTCTAAATGCCGGGCAAAATGCTCAATTTCCAGTTCCAGTTTACCGGCAGCCAGCAGGTCCATCATATTCAGCACCAGGATCAGCGGAACCTCCAGCTCCATGATCTGGGTAGTAAGATATAAATTGCGCTGCAGATTGGAAGCATCAATGATCTGTACAACGAGGTCTGCTTTGCCGGAAAGTATAAAATTCCGGGCTACTTTTTCATCTTCGGAATTCGCTGCCAGAGAATATATCCCGGGCAGATCAACCACGCGTACCCGCAGGTTTTCGGTTTCAAAATAACCTTCCATCAGCTCCACGGTCACGCCGGGCCAGTTGCCCACAACCTGCCTTGAACCGGTTAAAACATTAAATACCGTGGTTTTGCCACTATTGGGATTTCCTGCCAAAGCAATGGTTATACTATTTTTCATTCTCTATTTTTTCGGTAATAAGTTCATCAGCTTCAGCGGCGCGGATAGAAAGCCGGTATCCGTTGATCTTAATTTCTATGGGATCGCCCATAGGCGCTCTGCCCATAACACGAAAATCCTCTCCGCGAAACAATCCCAGATTCAGCAGTTTCCGCCGGAATTCACAGTTTTCACCCCGGTAACCCGTAATCTTATAAGAACTGCCATCCTGCAGATGTCGCTGCTCTTTCAGCAATCTCCGGCAATGCCGTCCTTTACCATGTCCGCCACCAAATTTCATTATACCTCCGAACTTCATAACAAAAGATAATCACCTTACTCCAGATGTCAAGAATATTGTTAGACAAAACTAACATAGTTGCTAAATGCCAATAAAATAGGGGATTAGTGTATAGTGAATAGTGAAGGCTACACCAGTCCCGAAATCAGGCTTGACAAATAATAACAAAATTAAGATTTTATAAAATAGTTGCTTTATGTTTTGTCTTAAATTATTAATTCCCCGGTTACTTATACCAAGTAATTTACTTATATGGTTCGTTTGAAAATCTCAAGTACCACCTGCACAGCGCACGGCATAACATTTTTTTGTTATGCCGTGCACTGTGCAGGTGGTACTTAAGATGTACTGAATCTCTTATTTGGAATATCGAAACTTGATTAGTATGATTAAATAAAGGATTTAGAGTATAATTTGTCAATAATTATTCTAATATCTATATTCTTATTGAAGATATTTCATTGAGAGCTTTGTAAAAGACAAATCAGACCAGGGATGGTCTGGATACTTAAGAATGCAGACCAATCCTGGTCTGATAGTTTTTTCCCGGGCTTTGGGAGAATTTGCAGTTAATCTGTGATGATTTTAGGAAGCCGAGGTAATTCTGCTTGACCAGTGAGAGTGATATTTTCAGGAATAGTTTACAGAAAGGAAGAAATGAATATGGAAATAAAGAAAACGGATCTGATGTTATTGCCTTTTCCGGCGGAGGTGAGTTTTGCCGCTGATATGCAGGAAATTGCAAGCAGCTGCGATCTGCCGGAGGAATCTTATGTTTTGCAGGTTAATGCCGGGAAAGTGACGCTTAATGCCAGTGGTGCGTCAGGATATTTTTATGGTGAACAGACCCTGTCACAATTGCGCCGGCAATTTGGTGAAATTTTACCGGATATAATGATTAAAGATGCCCCGCGGTTTGCGTGGCGGGGACTGCATCTGGATGTGAGCCGGCATTTCTTTCCCATTAGTACTATCAGGAAACTGCTGCAGGCAATGTCATATTACAAGCTGAACAGGTTTCACTGGCATCTTACGGATGATCAGGGCTGGCGGCTGCCGATTGATAAATATCCTCTGCTAACGGGTTACGGCGAGTATTATACTAAAGACGAGATCAGGGAACTGGTCGCTTATGCACAAGAACTTCATATAGAGATCATTCCTGAAATTGAACTGCCGGGTCATTCTGTGGCGGCACTGGCAGCCTATCCGCAATATTCCTGCCGAGGCGTAAAGTTGGATATGGAAACGCGCTGGGGCGTGTTTGAGGATGTTTACTGTCCGGGTAAGGATGAAACGGTGGAATTTCTCAAAGACGTGCTTTCCGAGGTTTGTGAGCTGTTTCCGGGACGCTGGCTGCACATCGGCGGCGATGAATGCCCGCGCGCGCGCTGGAAAGAATGTCCGCATTGTCAGAAACGGATCAGAGATGCAGGGTTGGCAGATGAAAGCGCTTTGCAGGGCTGGCTAATGGATGAGATGGCGCAGTTTTTAGTGGAAAAGGGCAAAATTCCTCTGGGCTGGGATGAGATCATGGATAGCGCGGTAAATAGTGAAATAGTAGTCATGATTTGGCGTGGGGACGGCGAAGACGCCCGGAAAAAGGCGCTGGCCAAGCAGCAGTCAATGATCATGTGTCCTAATTTCTATTGTTATTTTGACTGGAAACAAACCGCTGCCGACAACGAACATGGCAGTTTTGGAATAACGTCTTTAAGCAAAACATACTCATACAATCCAGCCGTAAATCCTGAAACTGAAAACCTGGTTCTCGGTTTACAGGGAAATATCTGGACGGAACGGATTATAACAGAAAAAGAGTTATTTTATATGGCATTCCCGCGAGCCCTGGCAATAGCGGAAACCGGTTGGACAGGGGAAAAGAGGGAATTTCATAATTTAGTAAAAAGGGTTGAGGCGCAGCAGGGATTTTGGGAAATGCTGGGAATTACTCCCTGCCTCAAAATGGAATGAACATGAGAATTGCTTTGATAATCGGTTTAATGATAACAATGCTGCTGCTCACAGCAGAAAAGCCGGATACTACAGATGTTTCCGTAGTTCCTGATACACTCCGGCAGGCTGAAGAGGAAACGGATTCCGTAGACGTTTCTGTACAGAGCGATACCCTGCAACGGGCAACGATGGAGGATAGCATTATGAATCAATATCTGGTAATTGATATTAAAAACTTCCGCCTGTATCTTTATGAGGATGATAAATTATTGAAAAAATATAAAATAGCTACAGGCAAGAATACCGGAGACAAGCGAATGGTAGGAGATTGCCGCACTCCACTGGGGGATTTCCGGATTGAGGGGATCGAGCCTTCGGCACACTGGGTATATGATTACGGAGACGGCAAGGGTAACGTTAATGCTTATGGTCCCTGGTTCATAAGACTGGAAACGCATGTCGACCAGACCTTTTCCGGTAAAGAGTGGACGGGGATTGGCATTCATGGCACACATGAAGAAGACTCCATTGGCACTCGCATTTCCCGCGGCTGCCTGAGAATGCATAATAAAGATCTGCTGGAACTGGTAAACTATCTGAAAAGTCTGCCGGACCTGCATATAAAAGTATATATCAGGGAGCAGATCAAAGATGCTGAAAATTTTAACCTGTAATATTGCTAATTATGATGACCATCCCGGCTGGGAGCGGCGTAAACAGAAATTAACGGAACTATTACGGCAGGAACAGGCAGACCTTGTTATGCTGCAGGAAGTACGCTTCCATCCGCAGCAGAAGAGCTGTGCGGCATCTTATCTAAATAGTGGCGAAGAACTGCTGGCAGAACTGCATAAAGACGATTTTTATCAGAAACACCAGATATTTACGCACCCCAGTATGCACTACCGTGATATTGAAAACGGCATTTTCTGGGAAGGCAAAACCATGCTGACCAGCCTGAAGGTTCTGGAAGCAGGCAGCGTATTTCTACCGGAATCAGAAGGTAATGTTGACCGTAATAAACGCACCCTGATGTGGCTGCACCTGCTGCATAACGGTAAAGAAATTGGCTGCTGCAACCTGCACTGGAGCACTGATCTGCAGAATCATGATCTGCAGGCAATAGCTCTTGCCAAACTGGCTGACAGGTTTTGGGCGATGCCTTTTATTACGGGCGGTGATTTCAATAGTTCTCCAGACACAAGGGCGATGATGATACTTAGGGAGGCAGGTCTGACTGATATCTGGCATATAAAGCATCCTGATCGTAATGGCTATACTTTTCCGGCGGATCTACCCAAAAAACGCATCGACCAGTTCTGGGGGAACAGAAACTTTCTGCAGAAAGTGCAAAGTATCCACATTCCCGATTCTGCCGGGTGCTCCGATCACCTGGCTTTAGTGCTGGAAGCTGAGTTATAGAACTGTAACAAAACAGAGACCTTGCGGATGGTTGCAGACCTCCGCAATGGTTTTAAAATGGCAGTTGCTGGTTATGAAAATGAGATATAAAGGTCGTCACCATTGCGGAGGTCATCCGACCATTCGCAAGGTAACTTAATGGCTGACCAGACCACCCGGTCGAAACATTCTACGGATGGTTCTTAACCTCCGCAAGGCTTCGGCAATGACTTAAGCCGGCAACTCATTAGGACTGTCAATCAAAGTATCTTATTTTTCACGCATCCCCCCAAAAATAAATCAGTGGAATATTTATTCTATTCATTATCAGGAAGTTACGTGTTTACAGGTAAAGTAATCAAACAATAATTTCAAATTTATAAAATATTCATAACAACTTAATTAGATGTATGTTAAAGAGATAATAATTTTTACTGAATATTTTATATATAATTCAATATGAGTTATAATCACAATTAATTGTTTACGAAATAGGAATTCTCCTTTATTATTTATTTATGGAAACAAA
>JAIPGO010000043.1 GCA_021736135.1 Candidatus Cloacimonadota bacterium | reverse complement strand
TTAAATATCTCGTCTTTTGTGAAGTTTCATTTCCCTGAAAGGGATATATTCGTATAGCGTAAGGTTGGCTCGGTACTCCGAGACTACCTTATGAATGATGCATATACCCCCACCCCATCGGCGCGCAGCGCCGATGGGGCGGGGGAGGGGCTCAGTTTTTACATAAGGTAGCACCTTCTGTGCAACCTTACGCTATACAAATTTATCCCGTACCGGGAATTATAAGAGATAAATCCTAAATATTACTTTATAAAATAAGAAGTTACTCCAAATCATGTATAATAAAACGGGTGGATGCCGGTTTTGGATTGTAATCAGAACAAGACTTTTGAACGACTTTGTCTGATAAAATTATATCAAGTGCTGATTTAGATAATATTAGTCGCCCAAAAGTCTTGCCCGGAGTACCGTTCAAAACTCTTGTTCTTAGCGGGAAATCATTCCACCGTGAAAATCACACTGTTAAAAGCTATATTGTCTTAAGTATTTCCAGAATCTTTATCTCCAGGTTTTTGATCTCTTCCAGAGTAGCAGCCTGATTATGCCGCATTTCCGGTGTCCAGGTTTCGGGAGTATTTTGCACTTCCATTCCGGTAACATTCTGCATCCCCTTTTGCAGCAGCTCTCCTTCGTTCTTATAAAGCTTGATCAGGGTGGACATCGCTTCAGAAGAAATGCCGAATTTTTCCCGATTTTCCTCAAGGTAATCACCCATTTTAGTTCGGGAATCCGTCAGGCAGTAATAAATCCAGGAATTAGTAAATCCGGTTTCATGAAAATCGTCGGGAGATTTTAAGGAAAGCGCTTCTTCATCGCGCAAATCTAAAATCCACATTTGCAATGCCTGCAATCCATTTGAATAATTTTCAAATTTCTCTATTTCAAAAAATGGTAAGGCATCCGTTAGTAGATCATGATAGAGTTTCTCAATTTCAATTTCCTTTTTGCCCTTAATGCGGATAAGAACCCAGGGTACTTTCCGGGCAATTTCATAGCCTTCGGTCTGGTCAAAATAGGTGCGGCAAAGCAGTTCTTTTCCACCTTTCTGATATCCGGTTATTATTCCCCATTCGGGAACCTGGATCAGATCAACTGCCATCACCGGCCAGCCGGCATCAATTGATTCCATAACCATTTTGCGGATATTATCTATCTCTGAATAATCAAGATTCTCATATTCTTCCTGATTCACCAGACCTTCCAGAAAGTAATAATCAAAGTCATAACCGAGTTTCTTAAGGATTCTGCTACCAGTATCATAACCACAGGTGGCATCAGGTGAACTGGGGCACCAGCCGTCGAAGAAACAGGTGCGCATCCCGTAACCCGAAAGAACCAGCAGGTCACTATAACTCAGATTATCACCCTTCAATTCTTCAATTCTGGTGAGGCAGCCAAAGAAACTTACGTCCATGTCCATTCCCCAGCCTAATTTGCCAACGCCTTCAATCATTGTTGCATCTCCTTCAAAATCGTGCTCTCGCGGTATGGGTAGCAGATATACTCCCAGCTTGCCGGCAGGAATTTCCACAACTATTATTTTATCTCCCCGTTTGAGTTCCACTGTTACCATGTCCGTTTTCACATTTTTCTTCAGTTTATCAAGCTGGGTTACGGAATAAACCACCTCTCCATCATATTTCCAGAGTACGTCCTGCACTTTAGCACCAGCCTGTTCAAGATTGGAATTTTCTGCGAAGTTCACAATAACTATACCATTATCTTCCGACTCGATCATTTTATCCTTATGCCAGATGGCGCAGGATGAAATAAATAAAAATACCAGAATTAATAAAACGCATCTCTTCATCATAAACCTCCAACCGTTTTCAATATGTTCATTGATAAATTAGTCACTGACCGTGTTTAAGTCAAATATTTTCCTGCAAACCATCGAAAATTCATAAGATAAAAAATCTGGCTATGGTCAGGAAAGGCAACCGTTACCGTGATCTTGAATCCTCTTGTAGCACAGACGGCTCCTCAGTGAGGTTATGTAGATCAATCATCCTGATTGATCATGCGTTTTACTTAATCAACTGTATTGAATAAAGAAGTTAAGTCAGACGTTTGAATGACGGCTTTTCAACTCAAAATCCCATTACTAATGAACAAATGCACATCCGCGTACTCGCAATCAGGATCACTGTTGTTGTCCAAATCACGAAGAAATGGTACTATTCATTCCCCTCGCAGACCATTGTATATTTACTAATTCGCATTATTTTGAAGCAGAGAATTATATGAGTTACATTGTATCAGCTTTAGATAATCGCGATGGCTGGAGCATTAAGATAACGGGTGGCATTTTCTACAATCATTCCGGAAGTGCAAGTTTATATAATTTCGATGGTACTTATGGAAGTCTTGATGTAATTAACTGTACTTTTTATAACAGTATCTGTGGCAACACACCAATCCTGATTACATGTACAACCACTAATTTTTACAACAATATCATTTATAATACTGACAATAACTGTCAGCTATACGTTAGGGATAATACAGGTATGGGATTTCCTGCCATTGATATAAACATGAGTCATAACCTGGTCTACGGTGGAGAAAGCGGAATATGGACAAGTCCGAATAATAATCTCAACTGGCTGGAAGGCAATATAGATTATGATCCGCTGCTTTTTGAGCAGGAAATTGGTATCGGATTTCTTGATGAAGATTCACCATGTCGTGATGCCGGGACACTTGATCTGCCGGTTGGAATTACATTATCCGAATATGATGTTTATGGATACTCACGAGTTTATGGGGATAATATTGATATAGGAGCAGTGGAATGGACACCGGGTCAGGTTGCCAGTGACGTAAATGAGATCGGAAATGAAGGGAATGAACTTCTGGTTTATCCTAATCCGGCTTTTATCAGTGAAATGAGAAAGCCTGGTTTGAATATAGTCTGGCTGGCAAAGGAAAGAAGCAGTGGCAATATGGAACTGGAAGTATTCAACATTTTTGGTCAAAAGGTTTACAGCAGCGGTGTAATCGAAAACGGATTCACACTGGAAAAACCCGGAGTCTGGGATTTCAGGAATCAGGATGGGAAGCTGGTCTCATCGGGATTCTATATCGTAAGGTTGAAAGCAGGTAATGAATATCAGGTGCAGCAGAAATTGACGGTGATTAAATAGTGATGGGTGGTTTTTGGAGTGCATTAGCTCCCGCTAATGCATCGAGCCGCCAGGCGAGAGGTTGGGTAGGGAGATTGGGGAGTAATGGTCGTGTTTTTACGAGGAGTGTATTTAAAAGTAGATCAAACTTTCCAGTTTGATATTTAATAGTCTTAATCTGGAAAGATTAATCTACATTGGGTCGTGACTTTGCACCAAGCTCACTGCGTACGCTCTGGTGCCAGTCACTTAGTGATGTTTTACCAATATATCAGGCTAAAATGTATCCTAATCCCTTTAATCCTGAGTTGACAATTTCTCTTGATATTTATGAAATGAGTCGGGGTGAGATTTCTATTTATAATATCAAAGGTCAGTTGGTAAAGAACCTGTACTGTGGTACACTGGAACAGGGAGAACAGAAATTGACCTGGAAGGGGAATGATAATAGTGGCAGACCGGTCAGCAGCGGAGTGTATTTCTGCAAGATCAGAATTGGTGGAACTGAGGAAATAATGAAAGCTGTGCTGATGAAATAGAATCAGTTAACAGTTAACAGTTAACAGTGATTGGTGATTGGAAAATAAAAGAGCCTGACGTCCTTTTGGGCGTCAGGCATCAATAAGGGCGAGAAATGAATAAGTATTTGATTTTATTATTTAGTCTGTTTCTGTTTTATATAGTGCAGGGAATTACAATTATTGTTGATATAGAGGGTGAGGGGAATTATCTGACAATTCAGGAAGGGATAGATGTAGCAGTGGTAGGCGATACGATACTAGTTTATCCAGGAAGGTATTTTGAGAATGTGTGGATTGAAGATAAAAATGATATAACTTTGATCAGCCTGGAAGCGATAACCGGAGATGCAGCTTATATTGACAGTACAATAATTGACGGAAACAGGACAGGAACCTGTGTGACTTTAGTAACTAATTCAGATATTACAATTCAGGGATTCAGTATTACTAATGGTTTTGAATTCTATTATTTATATTTCACAATAGAATGTAGTGGAGGTCTTTATCTACTTTATAATGAGGATATAAATATAATAAACTGTAATATTTTTGAAAACATTGGAAATTCTGGAGGTATGATCATATATGAAACAGCTATTATTTTATCGGGATTGAGTATTTATGACAATTATGGTATAATTGGAGGTGGTATCAATATACACTCAAGTAATCAAGTTATTTTTGATCCCAATAGCCGTTGTAGTATTTATAACAATTATGCCGGGAGAGGTAATGATATAAGAGCTTATAATTCAGGAGACATTTATGTAGTAGTAGATACTTTCACAGTGCAGGAACCTGATAGCTATTATTGTCAATATAACCGCTCCAGTAATACCTATTATTTTTATTATGATATTAATCAAGCCTGGCAGGAGGAAATAAATGAAGATTTATTTGTGGCTCCAGATGGAGATGATACTAATTCTGGACTTTCTGCAGCAGAACCATTAAGAACTATTGCAGTTGCCATGCGACGGATAGAATCAGACAGTCTGAACCCTAAAACAGTACATTTGGCAGAGGGGACATATTCGGTCAGTGAGAATGAGCAAATATTCCCAATTGGAACTAAACCTTATGTCAATCTGGCAGGCGAAAACATTGAAACAGTTATTCTGAATGACGGGGAATATGGCGGTGTGCTGGCAATCTCCGGAGACGGCGTCTGTGAGATTGAAAATTTGAAGCTTTATAATGAATCTGAGATTAAAAGAGATGGAGTAATAAATTCGGGTACTTATACGAATGTGACCCTAAGAAATATAATAATCGAAAATTATGAAACACGAGAAGATGACAGAAGTCCGCTGGAAACATCTAATTACTGTTATTTTCATCTGGAGAACGTGATTTTTTGTAATAATATCTCATACAACCGGGCAGCGTGTATCTGGGCTAACTGCAATATTGAGCTTACGGATTGTGTTTTCGATAATAATATCATCTATTCCGATCTGGGACATGAAGCGGACATTTATTGCTTTGGTGATGAGTATTTCCGGTTAACCAATTGTATATTTACTAATTCGCATTATTTTGAAGCAGAGAATAATATGAGTTACATTGTATCAGCTTTAGATAATCGCGATGGCTGGAGTATTAAAATAACGGGTTGCATTTTCTACAATCATTCCGGAAATGCAAGTTTATATAATTTCGATGGTACTTATGGAAGCCTTGATGTAATAAACTGTACTTTTTATAACAGTGTCTGTGGCAGCACACCAATCCTGAGTACATGTACAACCTCCAATTTTTACAATAATATCATTTATAATACTGATAATAACTGCCAGCTATACGTTAGGGACAATACAGGTATGGGATTTCCTGCCATTGATATAAACATGAGTCATAACCTGGTCTACGGTGGAGAAAGCGGAATATGGACAAGTCCGAATAATAATCTCAACTGGCTGGAAGGCAATATAGAGGATGATCCGCAACTTTTTGAGCAAGAGATTGGTATAGGATTTCTTGATGAAGATTCACCATGTCGTGATGCCGGGACACTTGATCTGCCGGTTGGAATTACATTATCCGAATATGATGTTTATGGATACCCGCGAGTTTATGGGGATAATATTGATATAGGAGCAGTGGAATGGACTCCTGGTCAGGTTGCCAGTGACGTAAATGAGATCGGAAATGAAGGGAATGAACTTCTGGTTTATCCCAATCCGGCTTTTATCAGTGAAATGAGAAAGCCTGGTTTGAATATAGTCTGGCTGGCAAAGGAAAGAAGCAGTGGTAATATGGAACTGGAAGTATTTAACATTTTTGGACAGAAGGTTTACAGCAGCGGAGCCCTTACGCATGGATTTACAGCGGAAAAACCAGGAAGCTGGGATTTTAAAAATCAGGAAGGTAAACTGGTCTCAACCGGATTTTATATCGTGAGATTGAAAGCAGGTAATGAATATCAGGTTCAGCAGAAACTGACGGTTATCAAATAGTTATATAGCGTCGCTTTGCTCAGTGTGATCGGTAATCGGTGATCGGTAATCGGAGACTGCATATTTTTCAATTTTCAATTGGACTGAGTCCTATTCTTAAAACTAACGTTCCACCTCATTTATCACTATTGATTTTTCATAACTAATTCAACTTTCCAACTGCCCCCTGTTCTCCTGTAAAATGGCATCTATCTATATATTACATAATTAAATATCAATAACACTGCCCTCCAGGTACTACCCGTATGGCACCCGTATGGCTTGGCTGATCCCACAGATCAGTACTTGCAACTTGAAGCAATAGATTATTACAGATGTTCAAAAGTTTTAAGAGTCGTAAATCCAAAAATATCAGGGCTGGCATGCCCTGGATCAGGTTAACTCAGATATGGGTTTATAGACCTGATGTATTATTCGAATCAGGTTCCAGTAAAGAATTTCCTTTCCAGATCTACTGCTGGTATAAAAATTGCGTAAATATATAGTGTCAAAGAATATTTAAGAGAATTAGATAAAGGAGATTTTGATGAGAAAGAGTTTGATTGTGTTGCTGGTTCTGCTGATAGCGGGGATGTTATGTGCAGAACAGGGGGTAATTGGTTTAACTTCTAATGAGACGGGAATTGTATTGAATAATAGCGGTGACAACGGCGTGGAGCTAAGTGTCAACCTGGGAAGGATTAATTATATTGAAATCAGTACCCCGGCAGGAGAATTTACCGATCTGCAGGTTTCAGGTTTCACATTTACAAATAATTTTGGTTCACCGCGGTTGCCGCGGTTGCGCCGGATCATCAGCGTACCTCTGGAAGCGGTTGTAACTGTAAACGCAATAGCCGGTACCGAAAGTGTGATCAATCTTGATGACTATCATATTACATTTCCCATATTTCCAGCCCAGCCACCACTGGCTAAAAGTACTCCGGCAAAGGAAGTGGAATTTGTATATAGCTCCCATATTTACAGCTTGAATGCTTTTAATGAAAATGAACTTGTCAGTGTAGAGGAACTGGGAATTTTAAGAGGAATGCGGATTTTTGTGGTTAACATCGAGCCTGTGAGATATAATCCGGTGAGTAATGAGCTTATGGTAAGTAATGAGATAGAAATCAGCATACATTTTACCGGTGGAGATATGGCAGCTACGGATAACCTGCGTCAGCGCACCTGGTCACCGGTTTTTGAGAAGATGTATGAAGAAAAAATATTGAACTATGAACGTTTCCAGACACGGGAAGATCTCACCCGCTATCCCATCAAATATGTGATCATTTCCGATCCGATGTTTGAAGACCAATTGCAGGAATTCATAGATTGGAAAACTACCCAGGGATTTGATGTAATATCAGCTTATACTGATGAGATAGGAAGCACAACGACGCAGATAGCTGGATTTATCGAGGGTTTATGGGAAGAAGCAACCACCGACGATCCAGCTCCCAGTTTTATATTATTTGTGGGCGATACGCAACAAATACCTGCCTACAGCGGAACTGAGGGCAGCCATGTAACTGATCTGCATTACGTGCGTCTGGAAGGCCCGGATTATATGCCGGAAATATATTACGGCAGATTCAGCGCTCAAAATGTAGCACAATTACAGCCTCAGATCGATAAAACCCTGATGTATGAAACCTACTCGATGAGCGATCCTTCCTATCTTAATGAAGTGGTTATGATCGCCGGTATGGATGGTAACTTTGGTCCGATATGGGCTAACGGTCAGATCAATTACGGGACGTCCATGTATTTCAATGAGGAGCATGATCTCACTTCTTATACTTATTTATATCCTCAATCGGGCAGTAATGCGGCAAATATAGTACAGAGCGTTTCGGACGGCGTTTCCTATATCAATTATACTGCCCATGGATCGCAGGATAGCTGGGCAAATCCCAGTTTTACGATCAATAATATTAACAGTCTGCAGAATTCAGAAGAATACTGTTTCGCAGTAGGGAACTGCTGTTTGACCAATAAATTTGAAGTAAGCACCTGTTTTGGAGAAGCCTGGCTAAGAGCGGAAGATAAAGGCGCCATAGGCTATATAGGTGGTACCAATTCCACATACTGGGATGAAGATTACTGGTGGGGAGTAGGTGCCGGAAACGTCGTATTGAATCCGACTTATGAAGAGACGGGACCCGGAGCCTATGACGGTATGTGGCATGAAAACGGTGAAGATTTTGATATGTGGTACACTGTAGGTTTTGCCTATATTATGGCAGGAAACCTGGCAGTTGTGGAAGGTGGCAGTGGAATGGTCAATTATTACTGGGAAATATATTCGCTGATGGGTGATCCCTCTTTAAGTGTATATTTTAGTGAAGCGGAAGTTAATGTTGCAGAATATCCGGAAGAACTGCTCTTAGGGCTGGAATCGATGGAAATAATTGCAGAACCATATAGCTATGTTGCTTTAACTTATGCAGGAGAGATAAAAGGTGTGGGGCTGGTTGATGACAGCGGAATATTGATTCTGGAATATAACGCTTTTGATGAACCGTGTCTGGCAACTCTCACCATTACGCATCAGAACCGGATCCCGATCATTGCTCAGGTGCAGGTGATCCCGAATGACGGACCTTACCTCATTCTTGATGCTTTTACTGTAACCAGCGGTGATGATGATACTATAAACGGCGGCGATACTGTAAGTATTGATATTAACGTGGAAAACCTGGGCACGGATGATGCTCTGGAAACAACTTTAAGCCTGGGACTGATAGATCAGTATGTAACCATTGAGATTACAGAATTTGATCTGGGAACGATACCGGCACAGAGTCTGGTGGAATTTCCCGGTTTGATTAATTTTGAAGTAGCGGAAGATATACCGTTCGGTCATCCGATCCGGATAGATCTGGATTTCACGAGTACGGCTGGTAACTGGGAGGAAGAGCTGAACCTGGTAGCTTATGCTCCTCCGGGTCTTTGGATTGATCCCGTAACAATAGCTGCTGAAATAGATAGTATGCAATTATATCAAACGCTATTCAGCATCAGTAACTGGCTGCCTGATCCGGTTAGCTACAGCATCCGAACCGAATCTGATGCCGGCACCAGAGACCTGACGGATAGTTATGTGGAATGCTCACATCATCATTTTGAGCCGGGTGGAGAATACGACTGGCAGATCACAGCCAATAACCTCAGCACTGATGGTGAGTGGATTTCTGATGTAAGCATCACGTTCCCGGAAGGAGTGATAATTGAAAATGCCGGAGGCATGCTGGGAGGCAGTGGAGGTTTAATGGAACCGGATATCACAAGCGGTGACGGCGTAACAATAACCTGGCATGGAGCCACGCCATCCGGTTATGGCTATTTGCATGAAGGGCAGAGCGCTATGGCAACAGTTTCCGTAAGTATAGATGATGCGTATACGGGTTACATTACCTGTGACTATGTGATGACCGGTGACGGTTACGGAAGTGCTCCCCACGAAGTGAGCGGATTTTTCGAACTTTCCTATCCCTTGAGCTGGATAAGCCTGAATATAACTGAGGGTGAGTTGATATACGGAGAAACGCAATTCATAGAAGTAACTTTAAACCCGGCAGGACTGGAAGCCGGAGAATACGAGTGCGAAATAGTGATCACGGACAGTCGTCTGGAAACACGCATTCCTGTATTAATGGTAGTTACTCAGCCATCGGCAGCCGAGGGTGAAATAGAGGATGTAATTATGCTTAAGGGCAATTATCCCAATCCCTTTAATCCGGTGACAACGCTATCTTATGAACTGGGCAGCAGTGCTGATGTTAAGCTGGAAATTTTCAATATGCGTGGTCAAAGAGTGAAGATTCTGGTTGCAGAGACCCAGTCGGCGGGATCGCATCAGGCAATCTGGCAGGGGAATGATGACAGAGGAAATTCTGTGAGTAGCGGAATATATCTTTACAGATTGACGGCAGGAGACAATTCTGAAACTCGAAAAATGATGCTTATGAAATAAAAATATTGGGGATGCCGGAGTATAATCTCCGGCTTCCTTATAAAATGGAGGGAATTTTATGAAAGTTGCAGGTTTTCTTTTTTTGATTTTAACAATCTCGATACTGGGTGCGGTTAGTTACAACTGGCAGGATAACGAATATACCGAGGGTTTGCAGATAATATCGGAGAGCAGTCAAGGACTGGAATATACTTATTCAGCAAGTGAATTTTCTTTAGAGGATATTGAAATCAATGGCGTTATAAAGAAAGAGATTGTCATAAATGCTGATTTTCTGCCTAATAATGAGGGAAATCCTGATCTGCCTGCCATAAGCCGGATGATCGCCATGCCGAGAGGTGCGAAAGCAGAAGTGACATATACCTGGCTAAAGGAAGAGATTTTTGAGGGAATAGATCTGGCACCAGCTCCCCGCATACCCTGGGAAACAGAAGATTATCTGGAATACAATTATAGTAAGATATATGAAAATAATGCTTTATACCCTGAAGAGATGATCATTGTCTCGGAACCTGACGTGATAAGAGGCGTAGATTATATCATTGTGAGCGTGCATCCTTTCCGTTATAATCCCCAAACCAGGGAGCTGCATTATTATCGGGATATAAAAGTTAGCGTCAGCTTTTCCGGAGGAGACGGTTATATTGGTGAGGAGCGTTTACGTAGTCGCTGGTGGGATCCTGTCTTGCGCAGTAATCTGTTAAACTGGGCATCATTACCGGAAATAGATTACAGCAATCGGACAGGCGGGATGCGCACGCCAGATTACGAATATCTCATCATAACGCCTACGAGTGAAGCTTTCACTACCTGGGCAGATTCCATTAAAATATTTCGGGCACAGCAAGGCATTAGAACCGGTGTGGTTACACTGACAGAAACCGGCAGCAGTAATACACAGATAGAAAATTATATCAATAATGCCTATAATACCTGGGATATCCCTCCGGTAGCCGTGCTTTTTCTGGGAGATTACGGAACAAATGCCTCGAACACGATCAATTCACCCACCTGGGATAATTACTGTATTTCGGATAACCTGTTTGCGGATATTACCGGGAATGACCTGCCTGACCTGTCTACGGCTCGTATAACTGCCAGAAATGAGGCTGAACTCGAACTGATGATCCATAAATTTCTGGATTATGAACGAAATCCACCGACTAATACCGGATTTTATCAGAATCCCGTAGTAGCTGGAGGCTGGCAGACAGAACGCTGGTTCATACTTTGCACGGAAGTAGTCCGTGGCTTCTGGGCTAATGTTCTGGATAAAACGCCGGTAAGGGAATATGCGATCTATTCCGGCACACCGGGAACAAGCTGGTCTTCGGCAACAAATACAAGCACGGTAGTAAATTATTTTGGAGCGAATGGACTGGGATACCTGGGCGCATCACCTGCGGTCGTGCCGAATTGGAATGCTACTGCCGCATCTATTAATAATGACATTAATAACGGCTGCTTTATGCTGCAGCATCGCGATCATGGAGGTGAAACCGGCTGGGGAGAACCGGATTATGGTAATGGTAATCTGGGGGGACTTGATAATGAAGATCTATCATTTATTTTCTCTACTAACTGCCTGACTGGGAAATTCAACTGGAGCGGTGAAAGTTTTGCGGAAGCATTTCACCGTCTGGCACGCGGCGCGCTAGGTATAAACGCAGCGACTGAAGTGTCTTATTCCTTTGTGAATGACGTTTACGTATGGGGAACTTATGATTATATGTGGCCTGATTTCGATCCCGGACACGGAGCTGATGCTGAAAATTCTATACTTCCCTGTTTTGCCAACAGCAGCGGGAAATGGTATCTGCAGGCTAGTAACTGGCCCTATAATACCAATAATAAAGAAGTGACCTACTATCTGTTTCATCATCATGGAGATGCCTTTATGACCGTGTTTACAGAAATACCACAGACTATTGCCGTGAGCCATGATGACGTGCTTTTAAGTGGTATGACATATGTGGAAATAACTGCCGAGAATGGCAGCTTCATCTGTCTGAGCGTAAATGGTGAAATACTTGCAACAGCAGAAGGTTCCGGTATTCCACAGCAGCTTCAGATCGAACCGCAGGATCCTTTAACTCAGGTTCACCTGGTTGTGACTAAACAAGATCATTACCGATATGAAACTAATATGCTTGTGATACCGCCGGAAGGTGCTTATGCCGTTGTTAATGATGTAACAGTATCCACACCTGATGATGATATTATTGAATATAATGAAACAGTAAATCTAAGCATACAGATCGAAAATTTCGGAAATGAGAATGCAACCGGCTTGAGCATCAGCTTAAGCTGCAATGATGTATTTATTACGCTTATAGATAACCTGGAAACTGCTGCACTGGTCAACGCCAATAGCATTATTCAGCTTGCAGACGCCTTCAGTTTCAGTGTTGACTCGGATATTCCTGATGGACATGATTTCTACTTAACAGCACTTGTCAATAGCGATCAGGGTAGCTGGGAAAGTACGATAAATCTAACCGGATATGCTCCGGTTCCGTTGATGGGAAATCTGACTATTACAGGTGACGCCAATAATAACGGGCGTCTTGATCCTGGAGAAGTTGCCAGCTTGAACGTGGAAATAGTGAATGAGGGTGGATCTGAACTGTATAACGTAGAATCTCTGCTTCAGGAATCTGACCCTTATTGTACTATCTTGCAGAATGCTGAGACTATACCGGAAATTAATGCGTATGACAGCGCTGTATTTACCTGGCGCTTGGAAGTGAGTGAAACTGCTGAAATCGGACATGTGATAGCCTTTGATCTGGAATGCAATGCTGAATTTGGTTTCAGTATTACAACGTCCTTTGCTCTAACTGTTGGATTATGTCTTGAAGACTTCGAAAGTGGCGGTTTTAATTCCTATGAATGGTCAATGACCGGTAACTACGGCTGGAATATTGCCGGGAACAGTTTTGAAGGAGCTTATTGTGCACAATCGGAAACCATTACTCACAACCAGTCTGCAGGTCTGGAAGTGGAATTAAATGTCTTAAGCCCGGAGCAGATTAGCTTCTATTATAAAGTATCTTCAGAATCAGGATATGACTATCTAAGATTTTATATAGACGGCACACAGATGGGAGCCTGGTGTGGTTCAGTAGACTGGACGCAGTTCAGCACTGCCGTAAGTACCGGCATACATACTTTCAGTTGGATTTACCAGAAGGATTCTAGCGTTAGCAGTGGTAGCGACTGCGCCTGGATTGATTACATTGTTTTCCCACCTATTAATATTCCACAACCGGCACAGATGCTCCTGAATGAGGATGAATTTTCCTTCAATCTTTTACCCCAGGCTACAGGAAGCAGCCAGTTGCAGATCGCCAATGTTGGAGGGAGTGATCTCCAATGGAGTCTGAGCAGGAATTACGTGATTTCACGCGAGAGCGGTGGTCCTGATAATTATGGTTACCAGTGGCTGGATAGTAATGAAGCAGGTGGACCGGATTTTAACTGGATTGATATCTCACAGACCGGAACCCAGATTATAATGACACATAATGATCTGGGAGAGGGACCATTTCCGATCGGTTTTACATTCAATTTTTACGGTGTTGATTATGAGGAATTTATTGTAAACGCTAATGGCTGGCTGGGATTTGGAGATGATAATAATGCCTGGAGTAATGCCGCAATACCAGATGCAGATGCACCGCGACCAGCAATTATGGGGTTCTGGGATGATTTGTATCCCGCTATCGGTGCCAGTGGGGAAGGTGAAGTTTATTACCAGAACTTTGACGATCACCTGGTGGTAATGTTTGATAACGTTCAGCACTATCCGGGAACTTACAACGGTAATTATACTTTTGAAATGATTATTTATGCCAGCGGAGAAATGCTGCTGCAGTATGATAATGTGAGTGGAACCACTAATTCCAGTACGATCGGAATTCAGAATGCCAATGCCAGCGATGCGCTGCAGGTGGTTTATAACAGCAATTATGTGGAAAATGATCTGGCAATCAGGATTTTACGCGTGGTCGACTGGCTGGAACTGAGCCAGACATCCGGTAATATTCCAATAAGCGGTAACACAACGGTTACCATAACGGTTGATACTGAAGATCTGGAAATTGGAGACTATCTCTGTAACCTGCTCTTGAACAGCAATGATCCCCAGCAGCAGACAATGCTGATTCCGGTAAACCTCTTTGTGGGTGGTGAGATAGCTTATGGAGATATTGATGATAATGGTGCCGTCGAGGCTTTCGATGCCGCTCTGGTTCTGCAGTATTTTGTTGGCTTCAATCCTCCCGCTGCGCCTTTACCTTGGCAGATATGGCGCCAGCTGCGTGCTGATGTTGACGGAAACAGCAATATTGAAGCCTATGATGCTTCCCTGATCCAGCAATATTCTGTGGGATTGATCAATACTTTCCCGGTGGAAATACCTCAAAGAATTCCTGATTTCCGAAAAGGTGTTATCAGTAATGAAAATCATCAAAACACGGATTAATAAGTAATATAATACGTGAAGAGCCCGGCTGCTAGTCGGGCTTTTCTATTAATTCCCAAAGCTCTTTAGCGCTGGAACCCGAATATACAATATCTGCCAGTTGGGCATACCAGGTTTTCCGGTATTGATATAGCTCGAATATAGCAGCTTCTGCTTTGCCTGAAAGCAGGGGTCGGCAGGAATTTCTTATTCGCCGGTAAAGAGTTTCCCAATCAGGATCCAGCCAGATGACAACTCCAGAAGAATTTAATAGAAATTCCCGGTTTGCTAAGGTTTCCACTATCCCTCCACCTGTAGCATATACACCATCAGAATTGCCGGAAAGAAGCAGTCTTGATTCCAGCTTACGGAATTCCTTTTCTCCTCTTAGTGTAAAAATCTCAGGGATAGTCAAGTTTTGCTCGTTTTCAAGGATCAGATCCAGATCATAGAATTCTCTTTCCATCAGATCAGCGAGATGTTTACCCAGAAATGATTTACCGCTTCCCATAAAACCGATCAGATAGATTTTCATAGTTAAAAAAAACGGGCGATTAATTGATCGCCCGTCTTTATTTATAATGGATTATTCCTTTTCTTCTTCAGGAATATCTTCTTCAGCTTCAGTTTCTTCAGGTGTTTCCATTTCTTCTTCCAAAGGAACTTCTACTACTTCTTCTAATTCTTCTAAAGGAACTTCTTCTGCTTCTTCTAAAGGAGTTTCCGTTATGTCCTCTTCCTGAATTTCTTCTTCCTCAGTATCTGTCTCTTCAACGGGTGCAGGTGTTTCTTCTTCTTCCTTAACGCTGTATGATTCATGTGAAACCATATCATCCTGCTGTTCCATCATTTTATCTATATCCACATGAGGATCGAAATCTTCAGGACTGGCGTTTTCAACTTTGTGAGCATCAATGAAATCCTGTAGCTCTTTCTTATCCCGGGCAAAGAAAAATGCTTTCACAGAAAGTATCAAACGACGGTTTTCCAGATCTAGTTCGATGATCTTTAAAGGCATTTCTTCGCCAACTTTGAATACTGTGCTTGCCTTACGTAAACCAGGAATCGCCAGATGAGATAGTGGTACGAAACCTTCTACTACATTATCGTCAATGTTCACATCTACCAGCACACCTTTCGAGATGATCTTGACTATGGTGGCGTTTATTTCTGTATTTATCGGCAGGAATTCGTCCAGGTTCTCCCAGGGATCACTTGTTAACTGCTTAACACCAAGTGCGATGCGATGCAGCGTGGAATCTATGGAAAGTACCTTTACATTGATTTCCTGACCTTTCTTGAATATTTCACGGGGGTGATAGATACGTTTCGTCCAGGAAATATCGGATATATGGATCAATCCTTCAATATTATCTTCAATTTCCACGAAAGCACCAAAAGGCGTCAGGCTTTTTATATGCCCGCTGAGTTCTGAGCCGATGGGATATCGTTCTTCGATCATCAGCCAGGGATTCGGTTCCATCTGCTTGATACCAAGAGAGATACGACGATCTTCCTTGGATATGGCAAGCACGATTGCCTTGATTGTTTCACCCATTTTTACCACATGCTTGGGATGCTTGATCTTTTTAGTCCAGGACATCTCACTCACATGCACCAGCCCTTCCACGCCTGATTCCAGCTCAATGAAAGCGCCATAAGGAAGTATATTGACTACTTTTCCCGAAACTATGCTGCCTTCGGGATATTTTTTCTCAATGTTATCCCAGGGATGAGGTACAAGTTGCTTGAGCCCCAAAGAAACCTTCTGGCTTTCTTCATCGTATTCCAGAACCTTTACTTTTACCTTGTCACCGATATTCAGCATATCGGAAGGATGATTAATGTGTCCCCAGGACATATCGGTGATATGCAGCAGACCATCAATTCCACCCAAATCAATAAAAGCACCGTAATCTGTAATATTACGCACTTCTCCATCGAGTTCGCTGCCAATATCCAGATGCTCTTTGAGAGAACTCAACTGGGTCTGGCGTTTTTCCTCTAATACCTTTTTGCGGGAAACGATGATGTTGCGGCGTTCCTTATTTATCTTGAGGATCTTAAATTCACTTTCTTTGCCAATAAACTGGTCAAGATTTGGAATTGGTTTGATAGAAATCTGGGATCCCGGTAAAAATGCTTCCAGGCTCATTACTTCGGCTATCATCCCGCCTTTAACGCGACGGCGCAATATGCCGGTAACAGTCTCATTACTCTCCATTAAACGGTTCAATTCTTCAATATTAATATAGAAATCCGCCTTCTTCTTGGAAAGCTTAATGCGTCCGGAGATATCTTCCACAGAATCAATAAAAACCTTGATTCTGGTGCCGATTTCCGGTAGTTCTCCGGCACTGAATTCCTTGATCTGGATTGGACTCTCAGATTTAAACCCAATATCAACTAAAACAGCTCTTTCATCAATGCTGACCACAACACCCTCGATGATCTCACCTTCTTTGAAACGAGCAAAATGCTCATCCATTAGTGCCAGCATCTCGTCTTCGGGAGTTTTCTTTTCCTCTTTTGCCGGTTTGACTGGGGTTGATTCCATCGGTTCCGGTTCTACGATTTCTTCGACTTCATTCACGATTGCTTCTGGAACTTCTTCTTCAACAGTCTCAGTTTCTTCTTCCACAACTTCGTTTACGACTGCTTCTGGAACTTCTTCTTCAACAGTCTCAGTTTCTTCTTCCACAACTTCGTTTACGACTGCTTCTGGAACTTCTTCTTCAACAGTCTCAGTTTCTTCTTCCACAATTTCATTTACGACTGTTTCTGTAGCCTCCTCTTCGATTTCTACGACAGGATCTACTACTTTTTCTTCTTCTTGATCGATAATAAACATTCTTACTCCTTATAACCAGGAATTTCATCAATTGATGTAACAATTGAACTGCCATTCCCGGTACATTTATTTATTTCATTATAGATATTAACGATTATCCAATCCGGTGTTGATGCACCTGCTGTTAAGCCTATCTTCTTCTTACCATCAAACCATTGCCTATCTATTTCTAAGGCGGTTTCGATGTGTTGTGTCTCAATAATATTTTTGCAAATATTGGCAAGCATTTTTGTATTAGAGCTGTTATGACCACCAATTACGATTAAAATATCACTCTCTTTTGCCAATGCCATCGATGCCTGCTGTCGTACACTGGTTGCTGAACAGATGGTATTTACAATTCGTAATTCCTTGGCATAAGGTACTAATCTTCCTGCCAGCTCCTGAAAGTCTGCCAGGTTTTTGGTTGTCTGGGAAATCAATCCTAACTTTTGATAATATGGTTCTGGTAAAACGCCATCTTTATCTATCACGTAGTATGTCCCGCTGATATTGCTGCAGATAGCTTTCACTTCCGGATGATCTGCGTTGCCCATTATCACAACGGGATAATTTTCCTGGCTCAGGAGACGGGCCAGCTCCTGCGCTTTTGCCACGTAAGGGCAGGTGGCATCAATTATTTCGAATCCTTTATTTTTCAGTTCTTCCAGAATTTCATATTCAACTCCATGTGAACGGATAATTACTGTTTCATCTGTGATATCGGCAATATTATCCACATCATGGACGCCTTTTTTCCTTAAATTCTGCACAACCTGGGGATTGTGAATGATGGGTCCCAGGGTCACAATTTTCTTACCGCTGTCGGCTGTTTCGCGCGCCATAGATATTGCTCTTTTTACCCCAAAACAAAAACCGGAATTAGGTGCTAATCTAATTTCTATCTTTGAGTTCATTGATCTTCTTCATAACTTCATCTGCCAGCAATTGATAGTTTTCCTTTGTTGCTTCCATATCCTGAAAGCTCTCGGACTTAATAAAGTCCCCTACTGTGATACGCAGATTCTTTTTGCCAAATATACAACCCAGCACATCATTCGAATTCTCAATATAAATCGGTAGTATGTCCTTCTTCATCTCCAGGGCAAATTTGCCGGTGCCGGCTTTCACTTTGTTAGATTTACGAGTCCCTTCCGGAAAAATGACAATGCTTTCTCCCTGGGCCAGTCGCTTTTCCACTTCCTGCAGTGCGCGACGGTCAATTCTACCACGACGGATGGGAATAGCTTTCACTTTCCAGAGGATTTTTGCCATTAGTGGATTGCGGAATAGTTCAATTTTTGCCAGGAAATTAACTTTAAAGGGAATAATAGTGCCTATGAAGGGTGGATCATTAGCAGATATGTGATTAGCACAGATCAGGCAGTTTGTGGCCTTCGCCAAATGTTCCCTTCCTGTTAAGCGTAAACCCATCAAAAACATCAGAATTCTACATATAAAGCATACTATATCATACATCTGTATACCTCGCTTTAATTATATTTCTTATCAAGGCTGTCTGCTCTTCGATTGTCAATCCCGTTGTATCAATATCAATGGCGTCATCTGCCCTTTTTAAGGGGGAATGACTGCGATGGGAATCATTTTCATCACGCCAGAGTAACTCTTTTTCCACTTCCTTCAGATCCAGAATTTCACCTTTTGCCTGGGCTTCCAGCCACCGCCGTTTTGCGCGAGTCTTTACATCTGCTATCATAAAGAACTTGAATTCAGCATCAGGAAATACTACTGTTCCAATATCACGTCCATCCATGATGACGCCACCGTTTTTTCCCATTTCCCGCTGCAGCTCCACCATACGCAGACGAACGATTTCGATAACAGCTATTTCAGATGCCAGCCTAGTGATATCTGCCTCTCTAATCCTTTCGGAGACGTCTTTTCCATCTATGTATATGCGATTGCCATCTGGTGAATATTCTATTCTAATACAAATATCTCTCAGCATTTGCTCTAAGGCATCAATATTTTTCAGTTCAATATTCTTTTGTAAGGCTTGCAGGGCACAGGCGCGATACATAGCGCCCGTATCGATATAAACATATTGCATTTCTTTTGCCAATACTCGGGCTGTTGTACTTTTGCCGGATGCAGCAGGACCATCAATGGCGATCACAAATTTATCTCTCATTTTTACCTCAAAATTTATATTCCAGTAAAATTGCAGTATCCTTGAATTTCAGGTGAACCTTGGACTTTTGATAATCGAAATCATACAAATAAGCATCGGTTACAGCATCCATAGTTGAAAGGAATATTGTTATTCCCAGCCACCAGATATCATTGTCCCGCTTTTCATAATAGTCTTTGTAATTGGCGTAAGCTATCGGTGATTCCGTGTCCTGCCAGTCTTTGTAATATTTATCGGCCTGCTGATGGTTCTTAATTGCATAACCAAGAAGTAAACCTTCAATTATCAACACAGTTCCACCCTTCAAATAAGAATGATTGTAAAATTGTCCACCTCCCGGTATTAAGGCTGAAAGAACTCCTGCTTTTAATGGGCTTCGCTTTGCCGGTAATTCAATGCCGGATTCTGCAAAGAGCTGAGCGCAAGTTATGAGCAATAAAAATATAATTACTTTCTTCATATCAATTCACCTTCCTGGTTCAAACGCAACAGCGTAGACACTTTAAACTTCTCATATCTGTCTTCCAGTATTGCTTCCCGTGCCCGGGTAACCAGTTCCAGATAAAAATGCAGACTGTGTATGGAAGCCAGCGTCATGGCAATAAACTCATCTACTGAAAAAAGATGCCGCAGGTAAGCACGACTAAAATTTCTGCAGGTGTAGCAGTCACATTCCTCATCGAGCGGACGGAAATCTTCCTTAAACCGGGCTGACTTAATGACCATTCTGCCATTACGAGTAAATACGCTGCCTTTCCTGGCATTGCGGGTAGGCATTACACAATCAAACATATCAACGCCATTTTCTATGTTATTCAGTAGATCTTCCGGAGTACCCACTCCCATAAGATAACGCGGTTTGTCTATTGGCAATATATCATTCAGAAATGAGGTTATCCTCAGCATATCAGGCTTTTCTTCTCCTACTGCCAAACCACCAATGGAATAACCCGGAAAATCAAGCCTCATTAATTGTTCTGCACTTTCCTGGCGCAGGTCTTCATAGATGCCTCCCTGTACTATGCCAAAGAGCGCCTGTTTCTCATTCTTATGTACCTCTTTTCCTCTTTTTGCCCAGTCCAGAGTAGTTTTGAGTGATTCTGCCACATATTTCTTCGTCGCAGGGAAAGGTGGACATTCATCAAAGGACATTATTATATCAGCTCCTATGGCATTTTGTATTTCGATCACTTTCTCTGGAGTGAAAAGATGATAGCTGCCATCAATGTGTGACTGGAAACGCACTCCTTCTGGTGTTATCTTTCGCAATCCAGACAGGCTCATTACCTGAAAACCACCGCTGTCTGTCAATATCGGTTTCTTCCAGCCTATAAATTCATGCAGTCCCCCTGCCTTGGAGATCAGCTCATGACCTGGCCGCAGATAAAGATGATATGTATTTCCCAAAATAATTTGTGCCTTGATGTCTTCTTCCAGATCGCGTGGTAATATCGCTTTCACCGTTCCGCGAGTACCTACAGGCATAAAGATCGGCGTCTTAATTTTGCCATGGGGAGTGATGAGCTCTCCTGCGCGTGCCTTGCCGCTTACTTTCTCTAATTTAAAGCTGAAAGACATTTATTACCTTTTCTCGCTTGAGTTAAGCCTGTTCTCGTGCCTAAGGCCTTTTCTCGGAGATAGATCCTCTTATTTTGCTTTTTATGATCTCCAAAAAGATAAGCTAGTTCAATGATCGATCTCTCATAATCAGGCTGCTGTTTACCTCTGTTGATTATTTCCGTGAGAATGGGGAGTATCTTACATCTGCCATGATCTTTCCTTTGCCAGTAAACTGGAGAAGTGAATACAAGTTTAATACTTTCTTCTCCCAAATCATTCATTCGACGAGAGTCAGCCAGAAATTTTTTATGTTTAGTCATTAGTTTCCTTGTTCCAGCATTTCTGCCTTCTGGTTGCTGATAGAGACATTCCGCTGGAATATACGCATAAAATCATTACTGAAAGCAAAAAACATAAGCAACAGCAGAAGTGAAAAACCAATCTTTTGTAAGGTCATCTGGATTTTCAGGGAAAGTGCTTTTTTGCGGATTCCTTCGATTATACAAAAAAATATCATCCCGCCATCCAGTATTGGTATCGGAAGCAGGTTCATTACCATCAGAACGATGCTGATCAAAGCCATAAATGTCAAAATAGAGTTCCAGCCCCGCTTTGCCGTCTGCTTGCTCATCGTGTACATCAGAACTGGTCCACCGATATTATTCTTCAATTCCGCCGGCTTGAGCAGGAGTTTATACAGCCCGATATAATTTATCAGAACATAATCAACTGTGCTTATGGTGCCATATTTCACACTTTCCCATATATTATAACTCTCATGCACTTTCAAGGGCAGCTTTTGGGTGATACCAATCACGCGATTACCATCCAGAACGTTTTCCTGAAGTTTGATGTTCCTGGTAAATTCCCCATCTTCCCGCTTTATTCGCAGTTCCACGCTGGTATTTTGATTATTGACTATTAAATCTCGCATTTCATACCAGTCTGTCACTGTCTGCCCGTCAACTGACACAATCTCATCTCCTTCCATCAATCCGGCATTATAGGCTGGTAATCCGGGTGAGACGTCTCCAATTATCGTCGTTGTCTGAGGTAGAACTCGCTGCATCCATTCACTGTAACTGATTTCCTCCTGGAAGATTAATTCTTTGTCCTCGCGCTTTATTAAAATCTCGTTTTCACCATCTTGTAAATAGAGGTAGCTATCAGTCCAGGAGCGTAATTCCTGCCCATTTATCTCCAGCAGCTCATCTCCTGGCTGAAGAAACGTTAAATTATCTATTTCAGTGGTTGGGCTTTTTATGGCTCCAACTAATCTTCCATAATCCTCATAATCTTTTCCCATATAAAAGGTCGTTATCAGTATTAATAATGCCAGAATGAGATTGGCTAATGGACCCGAAAAAGCTATTATTACTCGTTTCCACCAGCTCAGAGCACTAAAACTGCCTTCTGGATCACTCACTTCCTCATCCGGATTTTCTCCCTTCATTTTTACATATCCTCCCAAAGGGATTAACGAAAGACGGTATTCAGTCGTGCGGCCTTTAAAACCAAACAGACGAGGTCCAAATCCTATGGAAAATTTCTCTACCAGAACTCCCAGCCACCGGGCCGCCAGAAAATGACCCCCTTCATGAACCATTACCAATATTCCCAGTGCTGCCAGGGCACCTGCAATCTGCATTATATCCATACGCTTTCTGCTTCCTTAAAACTTATTTATCAAGCCTGATAAGCACTCTTACACATAAACAATAATTATTCCAGTGTTTGTCAGGTCAAGACCCTTTTAATCCTGCTGTACAATATGGGCTTAAATACGAAGGCTGTATAAAGTTCTGGGGACGATATTTCCTGTGCTCTTGAAAAAGAAATGGGTGCCCGAAGGCACCCGCACACTAAAGCTTTGCACAGTCTCGAGGACTAAAATACACTTTAGCGTCTTTCTTTCCAAGGTTTGAAGGATGTGTTATGCTATTTATAAAAGCATAAAGTATTCCAAAAGCCTTATTAATTTCCTGGTAAATCCCTAAATCATTTATTTATTGGTACTTTTAACTTCTTTCTTTTTTGTCCCATAGTTTTTTTCCCGTTATTTTTTTTATCATTTTGATAATTCGCGGTAGAGGTGATTATACTTTTGATAACAAGCGGAGGATTTACTGATTTACTTCAAAGTAGGTACCTCTTGTTCCATCACGTTTGCTTATCAGATTCTCTGCAAGCAGACTGCTGAGATATTTATTAAGCTCATTAATATGTAAACCTAATATCTGGCACAAATCCTTATCAGTACTTGGACGGCGTTTGATAGTTTCGATAATGCTGCTGGCGATATCAAGGTTATAGCTTTTTTGCTGCTTGCGGATAACTGCTTTGGAAATAACTTCTACCGGCAGCGGAAGAAAATAATTCCTTATCTGTTCCATTCTGTCTACAGGAAGGGCTTGCAATTCGGGAATCACACCAGGACGGTCAAGTGTGTTCAACTGGATAAGATGCGGATTTATCCGCTGGCAGGCTTCCTGCAATTTTTCCAGTTCCTCAGGCGTATCGTTAATTCCTGGCGAAAGAAATATCTCCAACCACATTTTACCTTTTAGCTTCTTTCTGGTTGTTATGATTCCGTCAATAATCTGTTTTATGTTTAGCTCACGACAAGGTCGGTTCAATATTTGAAAGACTTCATCTGATGCCGCATCGAGGGAGGGGAGGAGTACATCAATATCTTGAATCTCATCCTGCAATTTCGCTTCTGTTAACAAATTGGAATTAGTTATCAAAGCTATCTTGAACTGTGGAAAATATTTTTTCAGGTATTTGATCAATTTACCGAGACCACTGTTTAACGTGGGTTCTCCTGCTCCGGAAAAAGTGATAAAATCAAGTTCCGGGTTCCCAGAAAGAAAATGCTCCAGTTCTTCAATTACAGAATGGATATTAACATATTCCCTGCGTTTAATTGTCAAATTAGTGGTTTTTCCTACTTCACAATAGATACAATTTTGACTGCATACTTTGTATGGAACCAGATCAACTCCCAGAGATACTCCCAGGCGCCGAGATGGCACGGGACCGAATAAATGCTGATATGCCATTACTTCTCTTCTAAAAGTTCTTTACCCAATTGCATCCCATGTCCCGTTGCATAAGTGATTGAGCGCGTCCATCCCGAGCAGTCTCCGATGAATTTGATCAAAGGATGCTCATTGCTGAGTTTATTGCTGTAAAACTTTATCTCCATACCATACATCAGGTTATCGCTGTAGGCAACACCGGGTACTATTTCATCAAGCGTTTCAATGAATTCCGTAAGTGCCTGCCGGGTTTTACCGGGAATCGCCAGGTTCAGATCACCCAGAATATAATTATCTGAGCTTAAAGTTGGTTTCACCCTTCCCAGATGCTTGCTGCGTTTCGTGCGTTTAAAATCTCCATAAGTCTGCAATATCGCTTTCTCACCACCTGCCAGGATATTTGCCAGTTTGGCTATATAGGAACCATAACCGACCGGATTATTAAATGGCTCAGTAAAAGTGTGACTTACTAATAGAGCAAAATTAGTGTTATCACTTTTATCCTGTAACTTGGAATGACCATTTACTGTTACGAAATCGTCATATTTTTCCAGAACCACAAAACCGGCAGGATTGTTGCAGAATGTTCTTACGGTATAACCTGTTTCAGTGCGCAACCTGATTTTGAATTCATACATTTCTTTATTCAAGTGTTCCACTATGTGGTTCGGAAGTTCAAACCTGATGCCCAGATCGACTTTGGTATTTTCCAGCACCAGATGCGGATGACGGGGTATAAGATTATTAACAAGTTTATGTCCTGTTCTGCCGGCAGCAATAATCAGCCGGTCAAATCCTTCCTGGCTGCCATTGAGAAATATTTTATCCTCTTTTTCACTAATATCTCTAATCTGACTGGAAAAATGAAAATGCACGTTGCTGAATTCTAAAAATTCCGCATAAATATTACTAAGAACATTTTTTAACTCATCTGTCCCGATATGCCAATATTCCGAAAGAACGGGCTCGAAACCCCTCTCGTAAAATTTCTTGAATGAACCCTTGTTACCAAAGGAATTGCCATACTCAATACGACTGCGCTCAACGTTTGCCTTACTAAGATAATATTCCACCACTTCCTGTTGCTGTTCCAGGCTCAGTTCCAACTCACCACCCATTCCACTCGATACAAAAAGCTTGCCGTCTGCCCGGATTCCGGAAACTGAACTGGAATAAATATCTACTGCCTGTTCAAAAATGTGGATTTCATGCGCACTGTTATGTAAAGCTCGTAATAAACCTATTGTTGCTGCCCCAAATCCGATTACTGCCAGTTTCATAATTATTTTTTCGGAGTCTGGTTCAATAAAAGCCAGTAAAATCCCAGTTTTGTCACGGCATCCATAAAATGCTCAAAATCAACCGGTTTGACTATATAGCTGTTGACTCCAAGCCGGTAACATCTTTTCAGGTCGCTGTCTTCGGCAGACGAGGTTAAAACCACAACTGGTATTTTGTTGGTGCGAGGGTCACTCTTAATTTTTTCAAGTACTTCCAGACCATTAATGCGAGGTAACTTCAGATCAAGAAAAATCACTCTGGGAACATTATCAATAGAACGATAAGCATACTCATTTTCGGCAAAAATAAAATTTAGCGCTTCCACTCCGTCTTTTACATGATATATATCATTAACCAGATTGTTCTTTTTTAGGGCTCGTAAAGTTAACTTCGCATCATTCGGATTATCTTCAACAAGTAATATTTCCACTTTATTCATATCTATAATTCCTCCTGTATTCATTTCACTTATTATTTTCGCCTAATGTATCTTTGTGAGGTAAGGTGAAATAAAAAGTTGCGCCTTTGTTTAATTCACTCTTTGCCCAAACCATGCCCTGATGCTTGGCTAAAATTCGTTTTACTAGCGCTAAACCTACTCCTGTTCCTTCAAAATCTTCATCAGAATGCAATCTTTGAAATACCCCGAACAACTTGTCGATGTATTTCATATCGAAGCCTACTCCGTTATCCCTGAAATATACCTCCATCTCTCTTTCCAGAGTTCTGCAGCCTATTTCTATGATGGCTTCTTCTTCATCTTTGGTAAATTTTATGGCATTTGATAACAGATTAATTACTACCTGTTTCAACATTTTTTGGTCACCCCAGATATGACATCCTCCCTCCGAAAACAAGTGAATATTTCTCTTTGGCAGATCGGCTGTTAATTCAGTGAAAACTTCCGTAGCCATTTCTTTTAAATCAATATCTGAATACTCTATAGCTTTCCTGCCCATGCGTGAAAATTCCAGCAGATCATTGATCAACTGACCCATCTTGCGGGCATTATTACGAATTAAGCGGATAAACTCCTTACCTTCTTCACTGATTATTTCATAATAATCTTCTTCCAGTGCCAGAGAAAATCCATCAATGGCCCGTAATGGTGCTTTTAAATCATGTGATACTGAATAAGAAAATGCCTCCAGTTCTTTATTGACCGAATCAAGCTGAGTGTTTACCCGCTCTAGTTCGTTACGGCTGTCATTTACGTCTTCCAGAAGATAAGTTAACGCCCGGCGGGACTCGTCAACCATAGCTATATTCGTTTCCAGCTTCTGCGTTCGTTCCTGAATTACTTTCTCCAGGTTATCCTGATATTTCTGCAACTCCTGTTCATTGGCTACCTGTTCCGATATATCAATCACAAAAGCAATTCCCATAAAAGGCTCATCCATTACCCGGGCAGCCCCTACCAGAACAGAAACCAGGTGACCATCTCTGTGAATATATTTCTTTCTATATGGTTTTAACTGACCCTCCATTAACGCCCGTGAACGCTCATCCTCGGCATCCTTGAGAGTATCCGGCGTTATCTTCTTCCAGTTGAGGCCTTCTGTTTCAAACTCCTCCCTGCTGTAGCCTATTATTCTTAAATAGGCGTCATTTGCCTGCGTGATAGTCCCATCCTGCTCCCAGAATACTGCCCCGAATAGATCTGCATCAAGCATGCTGCGGAATAATTCTTCACTTCTCTGTAATTGCCCCTGGGCAGTCCTATGCTCCTCGATTTCTGCTGCCAGTTTACTTGTACGCTCTACAATTTTTTCTTCCAGATGATGATTGGCATCAATAAGCTTATTTGTTAATTCCCCGAATGCAACTGTTAACTCATCAATCTCATCATATATCACTCCTGCTTCCGGCAATATGAGTTTATCCTGATTATCTTGCCTGGTATAATTGTTTAAATTTTTTAAGGGTGATACGATACTTTTGATCAGTAAAGCTGCTGCTGCTCCTAAAAAAATGACGATAAGTATCATTATTAAAATAAGCTGATGGGAATATTTCGAGGTCATCATATTACTGTCATTAATGAATTGAGCCGCTTTCCGGGTAGCAAAATTATTGATGATCTCCAGTTTTTGGAAGATACCAGTTATCTGCTGCTCCTGCTCCACCAGAGTATCATGAAAAAGATAACCTTCTTTAGTGTTTGTCTGAATTGCCTGCAGGGATAATTTCCACTCCTCCTGCCAGTGCAAATACGCATCAAGAGCATCATCAACATCATTTACATTTCCCAGATATATTGGCCTGATCAACTCAAACAGGCTCTCAATTGCCTGATCGCTTTCCAGTAATTTATTCATAAACATCGCACGTTCTGAATCATCTTTCGTTAATGCCAGATTATGCAGGGCTATCTCTATCTGCCGGATGTTAAAACTTATTCTATTTACTGCATTGGTGACTCGGAATGGGTGATTATAGAGTTCTGTTGTATTTATCCTTACCTTCACAATTGAATCCAGTCCCAGCAAACCCAGTATTATTACAAAAAGAACAAAAAGGCTTATTAGTGCATACATCCTTGTCGCGATCCGCACTTTTCTAATTAAAAATAAATTACTCATTTTCCCTCTCTGTGGGATTTAACCTTGCCTAAAATAAAAGCAAACATAGATATTTCTTTTTTTACCCATTCTTCATTCTTTAATAGCCTAATAGAAAAATCCTGTCAATCATTTAATTTAACTTATCCGGTCTCCCCCCGTTTTTGTAAAATTTGTCTGATAATATTTATATTATGATCCAACAGAGAAATAAGGTGCATAGCCTCCGGTGAAACGAAGTGCCACCGGAGGAACAGATGCTCGGGGCGGTCTAATAATTATAAATAGAACGCGGATGACACTGATTTAGCAGATTCACGCAGATATCTTAATGTATTGATATTCATTAACTTGCATTACATTTCTTTTCAGCGGAAATCAGCATCATCCGTGAAATCCGCGTTCTATAATCTATTATGGGACAGCCCCAGTGAATAAACATTTGAATTCCTTCGGTTGCGGAGTAACTTACCGGAGGCTATACACCTTTAACGACTCACAACTCACAACTCACGACTCACGATTAACCACTAACCACTAACCACTAACCACTAACCACTAACCACTAACCACTAACCACTAACCACTAACCACTAACCACTAACGACTCACGACTCACGACTCACGATTAATGGCAAAATTCCTGGATGCGGATTTTCTATATATTGATCTCTTCTTCCGGTTCCCCGATGATGCTTTCCAGTTTGATGAGCTGGATGTAGCCAATTCCCTTCTTTTTCAGATCAATTCCGTTGGATTTAAGCAGATTTGCCAGGTGCTGAGGTATACGGGGATTAGTTATATGACAAAAAAGCATATTGGAAAATTTAGAGGAGCCAGTTCCGATATAGCTGAGTCCGGCAAAAACAGGAATATCATATGCGAGTTTACGCGCCATGGATACTGAATCAACTATAGACGCATTGTTTATACCTATTTCCACCAGCGCGGAAAGCACGTCAGACATGTGCTCAGTTTTATTTATAACCACAACCATCAGATAATTATGGTCATCATTGCTCGCTTCCAGTTCCTGATCATAACTGCAGAGCATTTCAATGACTTGTGCCGGATTCTTTGCCTGCAGTAACTGATTGCGAAACTTGATATTCCTTGCCAGACGCGATGCCTGGGCAAGTAGCTGCAGGTATTGACGGTTATCAGTTTCCGGGCAGCCAAAGAAGAAAATAATCCGGGCCTTGCCCTGTTCCGGATTATGATAATCAACACCGTCTTTGAGGATTATTATGGACACGAAGACTTTGCTGACAGAATTGCTTCTGGCATGCGGAAAAGCTACTCCGGAAATAAGCTCTGTGTTGGAAAGCTGCTCACGCTCCCAGAGCGTTTTCAGGAATTTCTTGCGATTGAGAATATAATCGAGGCTATACATGTGATTGACCAGTTTCTCAAAAAGATCTTCTTTATTCTCAATCTGCGGATTTATTACTATCAGCTCTTCTTTAATTATGTCTTTCCACATAAAACGCCTCCTAAATTATTCAATCAGGGTTTTGCCTTTGAGATGAGTGAATCCGTATTTCAAGAGCAAGGGCGGAATCAATGCCGTAGCTATAACCATTATTACGGTTGCCGATAATATATCCGCGGAAATCAGTTCCCGTCTGAAAGCCATATTGGCAACAATAAGCGCTACTTCACCGCGTGGGATCATTCCCGAACCAATCCGAAAAGCTCGTACATTATCAAGTCCCGTTAATCTTACACCGATACCGACTCCAATCAGTTTGGTAAATATTGACTGTACTACGAAAGCTATCAGGAAAAGATAGTGTATTTCCAGATCGAAGAGGTCAAACCTCAAGCCGATCCCAATAAAAAAGATATCTACAAACAGTGCTTTTCCCAGCAGACTGATACTGCCGATTATTTTCTGGCGATGCTGGGTTTGTCCCAAAAATAGCCCGGCAAAATATGCTCCGGTAATGCCTGCCAGCTCTGAATATTCTGCCAGCCAGGCATAAAGAAAAAGCAGAAACAGGGTTAATTTCAGCAGCGAATCTTCCAGGTTAAGTTTTTTCAGATTGTTAAAAAGCAGCGGTATAAGATATTTCCCGCAGACAAAGGTGAATATAAAAAACACTATTATCTTGAGAAAAGGTAATAAATTATTACCCTCTTCCGAACCACCACTCCCGGCTACGGCAAAAAGAACTGTGATCAGCAGAATCCCCAGGATGTCATCAATGATGGCGGCATTTACTATGCACCTGCCTTCGATACTTTTTACCTTTCCCAGATCAATAAGAGTAACCACACTCACACTCACGCTGGTGGCTGTGAGTATCACTCCCACGGTTAATGCTTCAATGAGATTGCCGGTTAAAAGCATGATCATGGTCGCTCCGACGATGAAAGGTAGTAACATCCCGCCTACTGCCGGCATTAATGCTTGAGCCGAATCTGCTTTCAAGCGCTTAACGTCTGTTTCCAGTCCCGCTTCAAATAATAAAAAAAGTACACCTACCTCACCTAACCAGTGAATTAATTCCGAATATTTCACCGCCTGAAGAAAAGTGGGTCCCAAAGCTATGCCCAGCAGTAAAAGTCCTATTACCGGTGGTAATTTGATCCTGGCAAAAAATCCCCGGATCAGCGCGGCCGCCAGTAGTAATAAGCCAATAACTAGTAAATTGTTATCTACTTGCATTTAATTTCTTGATCTCGTTCTGTTTTCTCAGATGCTCACTGTAGGTACGCGAAAATTCATGGCGTCCGCTATCAGCCGCAAAAAAGAAATAATAATCCGAATCCTGTGGTTTCAGCACGGATACGATGGCGTTTATCCCGGGACTGCAGATCGGTCCCGGAGGTAATCCGGTGTATTTATATGTATTATATGGTGAATCGATCAACAGGTCTTTATAATATATTTTCTTCCTGTTTATTCCCTTTCTGGCCATTAAATAAGCAACAGTGGGATCTGCTTCCAGTTTATGATTATCATTTATTCTGTTCAGGTAAACTCCCGCTATTATGGGATATTCTTCCCTGTAATGAGCTTCCTTTTCCACGATGGAAGCCAGGATCAGGTTGGCATATATTCCTAAAGTATTACCCTGAAAGTTAAGGTCTTTCGTCTGCCTTTTAAATTCTCGAACCAGGATTTTTAACACATATTCTTCCGATGCTTCTTCCGGCAATCGGTATGTTTCGGGAAATAGAAATCCTTCCAGAGAACGTACCGGCATTTTCACCAGAGTACTGGCAAAAACGGAATCGCGGCAAAGTGCCAGAAATTCTCCGTAATCCCCATAGCCCTGATCTGCCAGAAGCTGCGATGTCTGCATCAAGGTCAAACCCTCAGGTATGGTAAGCGTTTTCAGCTCAACCTTACCGGTAGCAAGAATATTTACCACTTGTGATAATGTCATTTTACCCTTGAAAATATAGCGGCCATAACTAAGTTTATCATCAACTCCATTGAGCCGGATATAAAGATTAAATAATAACCTGCTCGTTATTACATCATTTGCTTCCAGAAGATTTGATATCTGATGAGCACTACTGCCTTCTTTGATGTCGACCAGGGTCTCTTCTATATCGTGAGGTGCAAAATATATGATCCCAAGCCAGAAGATTGTAAATATTAATATGCCTGTAAAAAAAATTGTCAGTTTTTTCATTACCGGCTTTCAAGATAGTTCTGCAATATCAGCGCAGCTGCTACTTTGTCTATCACTTTGCGGCTGTCACGGATGGAGTATCCCATCTGTTCCAGAGCTGCATTGGCATCTTCTGAGGTAAAGCTCTCATCAAAAAATTCCCAGGGCAAAGATAGTTGCTGGGTAAATTCCGCGGCAAACTGCCTGATTTCTCCCGTTTTAATCGTATCTTCACCGGCAAAGTTCAAGGGCAGACCGATCACTGCCTTGCCTACCTTCTGCTCATTTATGAGCTGGCGTAAATTTTCCCAGATATCGCGGTTATTAGCCAGAACCAGGTAAGGCTGAGCTATCATCTGTAAAAGATCGCTCAACGCTATGCCAATCCGTTTCTCTCCGTAATCTATTGCCATTATCCGCGATAATTCCATTATTACTCCTGCTGGAAACATTTTTTTATCTCTCTTTGATGTCAATTGATTTTGCATGACGATAATTGTAATTATCTGAATATAATTGATATAAGAACAAAATTGCTGATAACTCACAGGACACTTAATGGAAGTGTCTCCCCGATATGTTTCACAAAATCAGGTGCGAACATGATTTCAACTGTCCGGTCGTCATAAATTTCCGGATAATTTGACTTAGGCTCTCAGTCATTCCGTCGCTCCCTCGTTTTTTCACCGCGGATTTGGCGGATTAAACGGATAATTTCTATTTCTTTTAAATATTCCCTGATTTACCACTAACCACTAACGATTAACTATTAACGACTAAAGAATGCCCGGAATAATATAGAACAAGTGTAATAATGTATTAGTGTAATTTAAAATAAGAAATCTTATGAGTTAGCCAAGTCATACGGGTGCCCATCGGGAGGTACCGGGAGACAGGAAATGATGATATTTAATTATATATTATAGAGATATATAGATTTTACTTGAAAACTGGGGTAGAAAAAGATCAGAACACGTTACGAGAATTCAATTGAGAGAAAAGAGGGGTAACGTTCGGTTTAATTGATAATTGAGAATGGGGGCAGCCCAAGGCTGCCTAGAGTCGAAACCCGATATCCGGGAAGAGTGGACGTTCACCAGAGCGAACGTAGAGAGCTTGGGGAATGAACACTGGAAAGTAAGACGAGATCAGAAATCCGGGAACTATGAGTCTTGAAATTTCTGCAAAACCATTTTGTCAATTAACGTCCAGTTTCCGGTTGCTGATTTGTTCTGTCTGTAGATCAAACTTTCCAGTTTGATTTATAAAAGACTTAATCTAAAAGATTAAGCTACATAAAAACCCCGGCAGCGGAAGAACCGCTGCCGGGGTTTCTCTTTCGAGGGAGGAGGAACTATTTACATTAGTGCAAAATGTCCCCATAAGATTGCTAAAATCATCAAGAAAGAAGAGAGAAAGGAAATATTTCCCTCTTCCTTCTTTTTTCTTGTGCATTCTTATTTTCGATTCCACACTTTTTCCTGTCAACTTTCTTGTGTAAATTCAGGGT
>JAIPGO010000002.1 GCA_021736135.1 Candidatus Cloacimonadota bacterium | reverse complement strand
CAAAAACCTGTCAAGTAAAAAGTTATCCACACTAATTTGGTCACTTTTTGAACGTTTTCAGAAAAATAATTACTATTTTCTAATGACTTACAAAAGCAAAATAGCTATTTCCGGCTTTTTGGGTCGAAAGATGGGTTAATATCAATTCGATGATTAAATGTGGGTAAGATATGAATATCTGTGTATAGGACGAATTACAATATATTTTCAGGATTAAAATAAACCTTCCGGATCGTAATGGTCCTTAATTTTCTGCATCAGCATTAATTCCTGCGGATCATACATAACCGGCATCAGATTGCGTTTTATTTTACCGATGCCGTGCTCGCCGGAAACTGTTCCGCCGAGTTCCACGGCTTTTTTTGCCCAGCTTAATGCTATTTCTTTACCGCGCCGGTATTCATCTTCATTGCGCGGTAGAATATTTGTATGCAGATGATTATTGCCGATATGCCCGAATACTATTACCTGCCAGCCCTGCTTCTGCGTCTCGCGATAGAGATGAAGCATTTCAGAAAGACAGCCATCCGGTACTGCCAGGTCGGTGCTGATCTTGGCAATTCCGGGAAAATTCCTTTTGAGTTCATCGAGTTTCAGATTGATTGCTTCCGGCACGGCATGCCGGAAAAGCTTCAGGTTTTCTATTTCATTTCTTTTATCAACTATCCAGCAGTCGTTTTCCTGCGAACCGTAAACCTCTGCCAGATCGGCAGCTTCAAAAGCTGCTGCTTCCAGTTCTTCCTCCGCATTACCGCTGAATTCGTAATATACTGCCTGCTGCCAGTCATCCTGCAATTCCGGAAGTTCCTGCCATAATTGCCGGTTCCGGCGCAAAAGAATCATCGCTGCTGCGTCAAAATATTCAATGGCATCAGGTTTCAGATTCATTTCACGTAACTTTTCACTAAATTCTACGGCGGCAGGTTCTTCCTTAAAGAACTGCATCACAGCCAGATAATGCAGCGGTTGCGGCAGTAACTTCAATTCCAGCTCATATAAAACGCCCAGTGTGCCTTCTGCTCCGATCATCAGGTCAATTTCCCGCCGTTGAGCCGGTAAATAATAACCCGCAGCACTTTTCAGATCAGGACTGATTCGGTTTATAACACAATGGGAAATTTTGTCATAATTAGAAAAGGTCGGTAATACCCGGATATCTGAAATCCAGTTCCGCGTAGCGCCATACTTATAGCTGCGCGCCCCGGAAGCATTGCAGGCTGCCATTCCACCTAAGGAAGCCGAAGTTTCCGTGGGATCAGGAGGAAAAAACCAGTGACCTGAACTTTGAAATTCCCGCCATATCTCTTTTTCAGCCGGTTTCCATCCTGTCGTATCCGGATTTTTTTCTGCCAGTATTGACCGCAATTCGGAAAGTTTCAAACCAGGCTGGCAGCGCAAATAAAATCCGGTATCATCACGGCTCATTCCGGTGACTTTATTCATCCGCTCCAGGTTTAAGATCAAACCTCCATCAGGTACGGAACCACCCGTAATACCGGTTCTGCTCCCCTGAATTGTGAGATGGAGTCCCTGCTTCCGGCAAAATTCGATTGCCTCATTGATCTCTTCCGCATTTTCGGGAAAACAGATAAACTCCGCCTTCCCGCATTGTCGTGATTCATCCTGCAGATATTCCGTAAAATCTTCGCTAAACCTTTTTATTTCCATAGGATCCCTAAAACAGCTTTTCCCGAGATTCTCTGCTGATGGGAAGTTCAGTATTCGCTTTATCAGTTAACCTGGCAACCCATTTTCGCGTGAACAGTTTGATTATTTCACTTATGTAGTTCCGGTTTACAATGTTACTTCTGTGCAGCCGCACAAAATCTCCGCCTAATTTGCTTTCCAGTTCCGTAAGCGTCTGATTTATTAAATAGCTTTTTTCAAAAAGATGTACTTCCGTGTATTTGTTATCTGCTTTCAGATAGTAGATATCTTTATAATCAACAAATATGATGCGGTTATTAAAGGGGATCGCCAGCCGCGTAGTTTTTCCGAGATCATTAACCAGATTTTGCAGTATTGCCTGCCAGTCGGGATTCTGCGAAAAATGTTCCAGTTTTGCCAGGGCATTCTGAATTTTCTGCTGTGACAGCGGCTTCAATATATAATCAACGGCATGGGTCTCAAACGCCTTTAAAGCATATTCAATATATGCTGTGGTGAATATTACCAGTGGCAGATGCTCCAGGTTTGCCAGAACTTCAAATCCGTTCATTCCCGGCATCTGGATATCCAGAAATATCAGATCAGGTTTCTGACTGTTGATCAGCTCCAGCGCTTCTATTCCATTAACTGCCTTACCGATTATTTCCAGTTTATCTGTGTGTTCCCTGAGCAGCCGTTCCAGGTTCTGCATGGCTACCTGTTCGTCTTCAATCAATATTGTCCTGTATTTCAAACCTTTACTCTCCTGCTGATCTCGATCCTGGCGAGTGTTCCGCCGGATTCTGAGGTTAAGCTGAACTGCGCCTTTTCCTGATATTGAATTCTAAGCAGTTCCCGCAAGGTTGCCAGTCCTGTACTTTCACCAGAACCGGATTCCAGTCCGCAGCCGGTGTTAAAAACCTCTAAACTGACCTTCTCTGCCGTTCCGCTTAAAAGGATTTCCACTTTACCCCCACTAACACTTTTGGCAATCCCATGTTTGACGGCATTTTCCACCAGAGTCAATAATAACAGCGGTGGCAACTGCAAATCCACTATTTCATTTTTGATCTGATATGTCAACCTGTCTCCGAAACGTATCTTTTCAATTTTCAGGTAATCTGCAATAGCTTTCAGCTCCGCTTCGATACTTATCAACGGCTTTTCCGCCATCTGCAGGTTATATCTCAAAAGCTCCGAAAGCTGTTCGATCATCTCTTCCGCTTTCGCCTGATCAGAATAGATCAATCCCGATATGGAGTTCAAAGTGTTAAACAAAAAATGCGGATTGATCCGGTTCCGCAAGGAAATCAGTTCTGCCTGCGTTCTTGCCTGACGCTCTTTCCAGAACCTGATCTTATTGCTCTCGATGCCGCCGATCAATAAAAATATCGCATAAGCGCTTGCCCCTAAAACCAGAATTAACGGCAGGAAGAAGGACAGAGTTCTCAGATTTAAGAAAGAAATTTCGATATTCAGCAATTTTGCCGCGAGAAATGTCCCGGCAATCCCTCCCAAAAATCCACCTGCCAGGATAAATATCAGACTCGAGAATATCCTTAAAATAAATGGAAAACGCGTGAGATTGATTATAGTCAGCAGGATATATATCGAAAAGCCGATGCAATTGGCAAAAATCAGGTTGACCAGAAAGAAGGTCAACATCCTGTCCGGGTCGCTTGAACTCATCAGGATCGTCAGCAGTGCGCTGATCACCAGGTTTATCAGAATCAATATTGATATTTTCCGCATATTATACCTCGTTACTGGCTTATTTTATTTACCGTAACTGTCAACTCCGGTATTAAGAAATCCCTGCTTGCCAGCTTGAAATCATTCTCTTTGACCGTATCTACAGGCAATTCCAGTTTGCGGTATTGCACATGAGGCCAGTGACAGATCTCGGCGCAAACCACGAATTCCTCACTATTGATCTTTCTGCCAGCAGTATCCGTAAAATCCCAGTAAAATATATGCTTTCCGCAATCAATACTGGCAGATGTAACTGCCGAAATGCCCTCGAATTTCGATTTATCTGCCCACTGTGACAAGTGTTCCTGTTTTTCTTTCACAAAAGCAGCAAAACTGGAGATGTACAAAGTCTTGATATAGTTACCATTAATATCCTCTATCCATACAGCCGTCTGGGGAGCGATCTGATCACGGTAGCCCAGCCGCATTTCAATCTTCATATAATCACCTTCCGGCTGCATCTGGTGCACCGGACTTTCCGATTCTATAAATTGCGGCAGCAGTTCTTCCCGTTCAGCTTCGGTTTCTGCCAGATAACCCGCTTCCGCTAATTTATTCACATCACGTTTTTTTATTGCTTCTTTCAGTAATTTCTCTGCTTTCCCTTTCATTTCATCACTGCTGCCATTTTCGGATAGATACGTCATATCTGCTATTCCCGTCTCCAGACTGTTGACAAAAAAAGGCAGATAAATGGCAACAGAGCCTCGCAAAAAAAGTATCTGCTCATCACCAGGCGCCAGTTCTACGCAATGCGACAGCACTTCAAAAACCTCATTAGCAATACCGGCACGGTCGGTTACGTCATCCTGAATTGTTTCGTCATAACCCTGATTGGCAATTGTTCCCAGAGTCCGCGCCAGCATCAGGTGCATTTCCAGATTATCAGGGTTCTGTTTCGCTGCCTGCCGGAAATATTCCAAAGCCGTACGCAGATCACCGGCTTCCATGCTCTTCATCCCCTGTTCATAACTATTATTATTCTGCGTTTCTTTTTCTACAGAAAGTTCATCATATATTGCTTTTGCCTGTTCATAAAACTGGGTATCTCTGCCATAAGTTACCACGAACTTTAAAGCTTCTTTCGCTTTTTCCATATTGCCAGCCTTCTGCTGACCGATGCCCAGGTAATAACTCGTTACCATATAAAGATGCTGATCAGAGCTATATTTTTTCTGAATATATTCCAGATCGGCTAACCCCTGTTCCAGTTTTCCAAAGAACTTGGGAATATTCACGCTCAATATGCCTCTATAAAGACGGGCATTAATATGCTCCGGCTCCATCGCCAAAGCGCGCTCATACTGCTCAAAAGCTTTCCCTGTTAATTCTCCTGCCTCCATCATACCCGCCTGTCCCGCCTGCTGACTAAGATATAAACCATACTGCGCCAGAGCATCAGCAGATCCCGGATTGGCTGCCACCACTTTCTCCATTAACAAAGTTGCTTCTTTCAAATTTCCCTTTGCCGCTTCCGCCTCAGCAGAGCTCATGTCTTCAGCGATTCCGGCAACCAGTAATGCTGCCCAGATACACAAAACCAAAATAATGATCTTTTTCATAACTTACTCCTTGGCGAGTATCATAAATATTCTCCACGAAAGGTCAAAATAATGGCGATGAACTGTACATATCACCCCCTGAACCGTCCATTTTCTATTCTCAATTAATAACATCTGCCAAAACAGTGAATCGAGATCCGAGATACGAAATCGGAAACTCGAAATTGAGAAACTGAGAAACTGAAAATGTGAGACCAGAACAGTGGACGTTCACCAAAGCGCAGCTTGAGGAATGAACACGGAAAACAATGGACGATGGACAATGGACGATTGAGGATTAAAGAATCAAAAAGGTCGTGTTCATTCCCCCTGCTGCGCATTGGTGAACGTCCACTTAGATTGTTTAATTAAGCTTACAAAAATTTTCTGTTATCCGCGTAAATCCTCTTAATCCGCGGTTGAAAGCCCATCATTAATTATTAATCATTAATCATTCCCCTCGCCTTCTCCAGTGCCATATCAATCCGGTCAATATCCTTGCCGCCCGCCTGCGCCATATCCGGTCTGCCGCCGCCTTTGCCGCCGACTTCTGCTGCCACTTCACCGATGATCTTTCCTGCCTGGAATCTGCCGGTGAGATCACTGGTCACGATGACGAGAATGGAAACTTTATCATCAACTGCAGCAACCAGTACTCCGATCCCGCTTTTCAGTTTATCTCTAAGCTGGTCGCCGATGCCCCGCATATCTTTGGTACTATTTATTTTAATGCGGCTGATCACGGTTTTGATGCCGTTAATGGTTTCCGCTTTCTGCACCAGTTCATCAAGCTGACCGCCTGCTGCTTTCTGCTGCAGAGCTTCGATTTCTTTCTGGAAAAGCTTGTTTTCATCCAGCAGTTTTTCCAGTTTTTCTATTATATCCTGCCTGTTGCTGTGCAACAGTCTTCCGGCTTCAGTTAAAACTTCATCTTCCTGTTTGATGATCTTTTCCGCATTATCTCCCGTTGTTGCTTCAATCCTGCGGACACCGGCAGCAATAGAGCTTTCGGAGATGATCTTGAAATAGCCGATCTGACCGGTATAGTCCAGATGCGTGCCCCCGCAGAATTCCTTGGAAAACTCGCCTACAGATACAACCCGCACAATATCACCATACTTTTCGCCAAAGAGCGCAATTGCCCCTTCCTGGCGTGCGGTTTCAATATCTTTGCTTTCTTTGGTCACGGGCAGGCATTCCCGGATCTTCTCATTAACGATATTTTCCACCATGTCCAGTTCGCGCTTGCTCATCTGCTGAAAATGCGCAAAATCAAAACGCAGGTGATCAGGATGCACGTAAGAGCCTTTCTGCTGAATGTGTTCACCCAGAACCTGGCGCAATGCCGCCTGCAGAAGATGTGCCGAAGTGTGATTGCGCATAATGCGCAAGCGCCGCTCCTCATCAACTTCCGCAAAAACTTCTTCACTATGCGGTATGCCATTTATCATCATACCCTGATGGATATATATTTCATTATCTTTCTGCACATCCGTCACGCGGATCAAAAAATCGCTCCCTTTCACGAAGCCCACATCAGCCACCTGTCCGCCGGCTTCGGCATAAAACGGCGTTTTATCCATAACGAAGGTGACTTTGCCTTCATCCAGAAAAAAGTCCAGCAACTGGCTCTTCGTCTGCAGAGTTTCATAACCGAGAAATTCGGTGACCGGTTGTTTCAGCAGGCGCAGCATTTCCTCACTGGTGATATCCATGGTAAAATGCGAAGCTGAGCGCGCTCTATCCCGCTGTTTCTGCATTTCCAGAATGAAGCCTTCTTTATCCACGGTTAGCCCATAGCGCTCTGCCAGCAGTCCCGTTAGATCCGGTGGAAAACCGTATGTATCATAAAGTGTAAATACATCAGTACCGGGGATCTCAGCAAAATCTTCTTTTGCCAGTTTTGCCCTGATCTCCTCAAACCTTGCCAGTCCGTTATCCAGCGTCAGATTGAAGCGCTCTTCTTCCGCAAAAATTATCATCTTCACATAAGCTTTCTTTTCTTTCAATTCCGCATAATGATGTCCCAGGTTTTCCACGACCACTTCCACCAGTTCCGAAAGGAACGGCTTTCTCAGATGCAGCAGCCTTCCATGATGCGCCGCACGCCGTAATATTCTGCGCAATACGTAACCACGCCCTTCGTTGGAAGGCATCCCGCCATCGGCTATAGCAAAGCTCAGGCAGCGTATGTGATCAGCGATTACGCGATGGGGAACTCCCTTTTCACCTTTATCGTAAGCAACTCCGCTGATCTTTTCAATCTCTTTTAATATCGGAATAAATAGATCAGTATCATAATTGGATCTCACGCCCTGCAATACCTGGCAGATACGCTCAAAACCGGCACCGGTATCCACGTATTTATGTTTTAAAGGATGCAGTTCACCGTTCTCATCACGATTATACTGGATGAAAACCAGGTTCCAGAGTTCAATAAACCTGTGACAATCCCCATTCACGCGGCATTCATGCCCCGGTACATCTTTCATATTACAAAAATCTTCACCCAGGTCGATATGGATTTCACTGGATGGACCGCAGGGTCCGCTATCACCCATTTCCCAAAAATTGTCCTTATCGCCATGATACTCAATGTGCTTACAGTCAATATCAGTAAAATTTTCCCAGATATCATGCGCAGCTTCATCGCTGATGTGCACTGTGCCGTAAAGTTTTTCCTTAGGCAGTTTCCAGACTTCCGTCAAAAGTTCCCAGGCCCAGGTAATTGCTTCTTTCTTGTAATAATCTGCAAAACTCCAGTTCCCCAGCATCTCAAAAAATGTGTGATGATACCCGTCACGACCCACCTCTTCCAGGTCATTATGTTTCCCACCCGCGCGGATGCACTTTTGACTATTCACCACTCTGCCGGATTCCGGTTCCACCCGCCCTAAAAATATATCCTTGAATTGGTTCATCCCGGCATTAGTAAATAACAAGGTGGGATCTTCTATTGGGATAACGGAAGCGCTTTTTACGATCTTATGCCCTTTACTGACAAAAAAATCAATGAATTCCTGTCTGATCACTTTACTGCTTTTCATATATATTAACCTCATATTTCCTGCAAATATAATGAAGTAAAAAACATTAGCTGTCCTTAGAATGTAAAGGAAATTATGTTTACACGTGATTCATTACTCGTGATTCGTGATTCGTAACAATCAGGACTACTCCTGGTTTGATTTTTACCGATATACCATTCATTAACCCCACCTGAGAGTAATGAAGGATTCTTCATCGCTTGACAAAAAATCATCCTTTTTCTTGAATATCAGAAATAATATTTTAGGAGTTATTATGATTAAATACACAGATTATGCGCTGACGCAATTAAAGAAACTTTGCGCTATTCCCAGTCCTTCCGGTTTCACAGCACAGGCGGCAGAATTTCTGCTTAATGAACTCACGAGCCTTGGTTTTCAGCCGGTAAAAAATACCAAAGGCGCTGTTTCCGTTACTCTTGGTGGTGAAGGCGACCACCTCGTACTGGCTGCTCACATCGATACTCTTGGTGCCATGGTGCGATCTCTGAAATCTAATGGCAGATTGCGTTTCACTGCCATCGGCGGCTTCCCGTTCCAGAATGTGGAAAACGAAAACGTGATCATTCACACCCGCAAGGGTAAAGAATATACGGGCACCATCCATCTTTGCGATCCGGCAGCTCACGTCAATAAGGACGTATCTACTTCTCCCCGGAATGATCAGACCCTGGAAGTAGTTGTTGATGAAATCGTGAGTTCGGCAGATGATCTTAAGAAACTGGGCATATCCGCCGGCGACTTCATCACCTTTGATCCGCGTACCGTGATCACGCCTTCCGGCTTTATCAAATCCCGGCATCTGGATGATAAACTCTCTGCCGTCATTCTCCTGGCGCTGGCAAAATATATTGCTGAGAAAGAGATCAAACTTACCCGGAAACTGACACTTATTTTCACTTCTTATGAAGAAGTCGGGCACGGCGGTTCCAGCGGTATTCCTGATGATACAGCGGAAATGATCTCCGTGGACATGGGAGCCGTGGGCGATGACCTGACTACCGATGAACTCAAGGTCTCCATCTGTGCCAAAGATTCCAGCGGTCCTTATGATTATGAAGTCACGTCCCGGCTCATTGAACAGGCGGAAAAACATAAACTTGATTTTGCCGTGGATATTTATCCTTATTATGGCAGCGACGTAGGCGCTACCCTCCGTGCCGGATATAATATCAAACATGGACTCATCGGTCCCGGTGTAGCTGCCTCGCATGGTTATGAACGGTCACACAGCAAAGCGGTATCTGCCACTTTGAAATTACTCGCAGCCTATCTCGAAATAATCTAAAAATTTCCCTGTAACGAATGTAATAACAAAGCACAATCTAACGAAAAAGTGTTAGATTGTGCCTTGTTTTCCCACGGTTAAAGCGTGGAGAAACTATTGTATTATTAAATTATTGATATTCAGTGAGTTAGGAGCGGAGACATCAAGTTTACATGATATCGGGTCAATTGTTCTATCCGTCGCAGAGTTTCGCCGAAATTTCAGTGAAGCGTTTGAACAAAACAGGGGGCAAATAATGTATGAGTCATCAACCTGGCAGCAACTGAGAAAAAAATAGAACAGTGGTTATAATCCAGTCTGCTAAGTTAAAGTCACCTGGAGGTGACAAATTATCAACCCACACAGAACCCACTCGAAGCCTACCTGTAGCCTAAACGTGACACTAATTGGAATCAGAAAAGAGCTTATATTATTATATTACTTATGTTTAAGGTGCTTTACCATTTTTTAGCAGGAAAACAGCCTGAAAATGCTGTTACGATCCTGATAACTTCCTGAATATGTACAAGTGTATCAATAGAACTTGCAGGGGCATACTGCTGAGATCATACTGACAGACAGGCATTCCGTTTGTCAGGAAAAAAATGCTTGCATCATTTTATAAAAAAATTGATGTTAGTTCTCAGGAAAGAGGATGCTTCGGATTAGAGAAAAGGGAGGATCTGATGAAAAGGATTATTGTTACTTTTCTTTTAGTAGTACCAGTGTTTTTATTATCAGTATCCTGGACAGTTAGACATGATGGAACCGGGGATTTCGAAACGATTCAGACGGCAATCGATACTACTGCTCTTGCTGCAGGAGACAGTATTATCGTCTGGTCATGTATTGACAGTGTTGAACATTATTATGAAAGTTTGGTAATTTCACGAGATATTCCTTTCACTTTATGCAGCCAAAGAAATGGCAGCGGTGATTACCTGACTGATAACACCTATATCTGTGGCAATGGCATAGATTCTGATATTATTAACTTTATGCGTTCAGAAATTGATACTGCCAGTATCTTTGTGGCAGGTTTCACCATCACACATCTGGATTCAGTATTTGGCAGAGGAATCATGATTGCCGGAGGTGACAGTTTGACAACCTCTGAAGTAAGTATTGAATATTGTGATATTCGTAATAATGGCGATCCGGAGAATAATCTTAGTGGCGGAGGAATCAGAGTAGAATCAGGCGTGGAAAGTGAAACGGAAGGATTAATATCAATAGCAAATTGTGAAGTTAAGTATAATCTGGCGCGGATTGGTGCAGGTATTTCGTTATATAACATTAGCGATGAAATCAGAATTGAAAATACGACAATTATCGAAAATACTGTGAATGATTCATCTTTTGGATATGGTGGAGGGATTGCCATTGAAAATACATTAGCTTCTACTCCCCAGAAAATCACAATTGCTAATTCGACAATCGCCTCGAATTATGGAGGATTGACAGGTGGTGGCATATACACGCAATATGAATTAGCAAGTATGTCTTTTATTGAATGTCAAATTTCTGATAATCTGGCAGAAAGTGGCGGTGGACTTAAATTTATTCAATCCGGTACTATCACAACAGATGGAATAAAAATATTGAATTGTGAGATTTTGAATAATACGGTAACTACTCAGGATTCGATTTTACTGTCAAACGGAGGAGGGATTGAAGTTTTAGACAGTAACATATCTATTGAGAATACGCTTATTGACAGCAATTACGCCAGGACTGACGGAGGTGGAATCTATTTAATTTCAAATAATTCTTCTAATGGCTGCAATCTGGAAATGGTCGATTCTCAAGTTTCTAATAATGTGGCAGAAGGCTATGGTTGTCCTTTTCCATCAGGTGGAGGAATTAAAGGTGGCAATTGCCATGTTGTTAGAATGGCGAACGTTGAGATCATTAATAATGAGCATACTTGTGGGTCTGGAGGAGGTTTTGCCATTGGAGGAGGAACTGAAACAAGCACAATCGAATTTGACGCCTGTGAAATCAGAGATAATGAAGCTCCCGGTGGTGGAGCAGGTGGCATTGTCGGTAGTTTTTATAGTTTGATAATGGAAGATACAGTGATATCAGGAAATTCAGGATTTAATAGCGGGATCGGTATTTCCCTGGGTAATGTAGCCAATTCAATTGACATTAACAACTGTGAATTTATTGATAATGTATCTAATGGAGGAGAAATTTCCACTGATGCAGCAGGAGGAGGACTATTTATGTTAGATTGTGGTCAATATAATATAAGTGACTGCATCTTCACCGGAAATTCCAATGAAGGGGGCAGTGCAATTTCGATTGATTCAGATGATCTAAATATTGGTTATTTTAATAACTTATTGATAGCCGATAATTTTCAAAGCAACAATGTTGCTGCTGATACAACATATCTGGGAGCCATTGCCTTAGTAAAAAATCAGGATATACGCATAGAGAATTGCACGATCTGCAATAATATAAGCGATACAACCGTAACGGGATGTGGTGGTATTGATCTGGGAGATGAAACAGACAGCTTATTTGTAAACATCAAAGAATGCATTTTCTGGAATAATTCAGGAGATGAAGTTGACGCTGTTATCCCAACGGGTAATATCACATATTGTGATATTGAGGATTATCCCTATACAAGCAATCATTGTTTTAATGAAGATCCTATATTTGATAATGAGGAGACTTATGAACTGCACTGGCGCAGTCCGTGTATTGACGCCGGAGATGCTACGGAAAGCGATCCGGAAGGTTCAATACCCGATCTTGGTTATAAATTCTATGAACAGGATGTATTAGGCTGGGATTATACACAGGGTGAAAGAATCGTCTGGGAATGGCGCTGTTTCCCGAAACTGATGATTGTTGATTCCCTTAATACCGGGCAGTCAATACATCCGGACAGCGTTCTCACGAACTGGAACCCACGACCCGATAGTATTTTTGTGCAGCATGAATTAGAAGAAGACTGGCTTCTTGGTGAATGGGACGATGTATATGAATGGATCTGGGATCCAGTCAATAACAGAAATATCAATAGTCCCTTAGGCTTGAAGATAGCCAAGGACAGTCTGTGCTGTAAGCTGTTCTACAGGGGAGCATTAAGTGATCCGGATGTTAAAATGGTACTGGATCGAACCGGCGAGAACTGGGTTGGTTATTTCCTGGAGAACAGCCAGAATGTGAAAGATGCGATACCGGAAGACGTGATAGATGACCTGGTATTGATCAAGACTTGGCGCTGGAGTATGAGCCGTCCGAGTTCGGGACAGCCCTGGGTATATCCACCCAAATATACTCTTAATTACGGAGATCTTGTCATACTGGGTACGGAGAGAGATACGGTCTTTACGTGGAACCAACATAGAGGTGGAGAACCGGTTTACAGACCGATGGCTGAGCATTACGAATACGAGGAGAAATCCGATTACCTGCCGTTTTATACCATTCTTGATCCTGAAAACCTGCCGGAAGAGATAGCCATCTTCATTGACGGAGTATGCAAGGGTGCCGAAAAGGTCGATGCCGATACTACCCAGATCTGCGGCTATATATTAGATGAACCACCGGGAGAGGAAATAGAGTTTGAGTTCTGGTATGGTTCTCGTAAACCGGCAGTCAGACATAAAAGTTATCTGGTTCATGATCCGGTTGATAAAGAAGTATTCAGTAACAGCATTGTAACCGGTATGAATGATGATTTCTACCTGGTGTCTTTCTATGCAGATGATGAAATTCCACCGGCAGAAATCCAGATGTGTTGCTATCCCAATCCCTTTAATCCTTCTTTGAATATTGCCTTTAATGTGGCAGAAGAAACTGAGATTGAGATCAATATTTATAACATCAAGGGTCAGAAGGTTAAAACACTAGCCAGTGAGTTGTTCAGAACCGGTGAATATGAACTCGTCTGGAATGGACGTAATGAGCAGGATAAACAGACCGGCAGCGGAGTGTATTTCATCAGAATGAAAGCAGGGTCAAAGAATCTATATCGAAAAGTTGTAATGCTCAAATAATTTTGAATTATGAATTATGAATTATGAATGAGTGAATCCCTGATCTGCGGAAAATCTGCAGATCAGGGATCATTGGAGAGATAAATTATGATGGGAAGGACGCTGTGGTTTTTATGCTTTATATTGGTCTGTAGGGGATTGTTCTCCGTGACTATCGAAGTCAATCTTGACGGCAGCGGAGATTTTGAGACTATTCAGGAAGGGATCAATGATGCGAATAATGGTGATATCGTGCTTGTTTATCCCGGCAGGTATTTTGAGAACATCAATTTTATGGGTAAGACCATATCAGTTGTCAGTCTGGAATGGCAGACCGGTGAAAGACACTATATCCACGAAACGATCATAGACGGTGATCAGCAAAGCTGTTGCGTAAGAATAAGTAACGGGGAAAGCAACGAAACACTTATTCAAGGATTTACTATTACAAATGGAATAGGATATTATTCTTCAAACAAAAGATATGGTGGAGGTTTCTATATTAGAGAATCGTCTATAATAATAACTAACTGCATTATTGAAAATAATGAATCCGAAAATGGAGGAGGATTAAGTATTGTTAATAGTAACGTCGTACTTATTGGTACAACTATAAGATTTAACAGAGCATTTTATCAGGGAGGAGGTATAAGCAGTGGAAATTTAAATACTCCAATCCAAATGTCTTCAGAAAATAGGTGTAATATTTACTTAAACTTCTCACCATGGGGTAAAGACATAATGAATTTCTATGGAAATGGTGTAATGTGTAATATTATTGCAGACACTCTAACGAGCTATGAACCACTTGGTTATGATGTTATTCAACATGATGACTACATAATAAACTTTGATGAAACTTACATTGATTTCAATGCAGCGAAAATTGAAAGAATTGAAGCTGACTTATATATATCACTTGATGGTGATGATAATAACAGTGGCCTATCTCCTGATGATCCGATGCAGAGCCTGGAAACTGCTTTAAGATATATTAAGGCAGACAGCCTGCATCGCCGAACTGTTCACTTGGCAGAAGGTACCTATTTTCCTGTAAGTAACGGTGAAATGTATCCTGTAACAATCCGGGATTATGTTTCAATTGTTGGAGCAGGGAAAAATCAAACAATCATAGACTTAGAAGGTGAAACAGGATTTATCATCAATAGAGGAAATTATACTGGATATACAATTGAAGGCTTGAAAGTATTAAATGGTGGGAATGGATCCTGGAATAAGATCATTGATATCTATCACACGGAATCACACCCGGAACCGATCATTTTCGAAAACATATCATTAGATAATTGCGTAAACAGCGCATTTACAATTATCAATATTGCCTCTATAATTGAATACATTAACTGCTCATTCACTAATATTATTACTGGAAATATCATCACCGCCATACCTGTATCTTCTAATTATTCCAGGATGGATCTGATCAACTGTCAATTTAAAGAATCAGAAGGAGATGTTTCAACATCCAGTCAAACGAGTGATTTAAGAGTCAATGTTATTGGTTGTGAATTCAGTAACCTTTATTACATAAACGACACAGGTCAGCCTATGGCGCCAACGTACATCAGCTATGGTTCAACTGAAAATGTACAGTCATATATTATAAACAGTACATTTACAACAAACAACATGGAAGGACCTTACATTGCAAATGCCCCAATAGCAGTTGCATCAGGAAGTGATCTGACATTGATAAATTCAATAATCTGGGGTAATGATCTGACACATTCACTGATATTATATAATGCTGCGTCATCCGAATTCACAGCCCATCATAATATATTTGAGAATGGTCATAGTGGAATTTACGGCAGTGCCGGAATAATGAATTGGGATAATAATACGAATTACAATCTCGATCCGCTTTTCTTTGCACCGGAGGAGAATAATTACAGTTTAAGTGAAGGTTCACCTGCCATAGATGCAGGCACACTTGATCTTCCGGAAGGGATTGAATTACCGGAATTTGATGCCTCGGGCAGGATCAGAATTTACGGAGATCATATTGATATTGGTGCTTATGAATGGAATCCCTGGGATTCACCGTCTTCGCAGACAGAACTGGAATATATTGATCCTGACTTGATCTGTTATCCTAATCCGGCATATCCGAAAAGTATGAGAGAACAGGAACTGCAGATCTGGTGGCGAAACTCTCAACAAAGAGAAGTTACTACTGCTGAAGTGGCAATCTTCAATTTTAAGGGACAACAGGTTGAAAAGATTGATATCTTTCCCGGATCAGGGCAGAATTCACTGAGTACAACCTGGGATTTTTGCAACAGGTACGGTAATCCGGTATCAACAGGGATATATTTTATCAGACTGAAAATAGATAGAGAAATTATCACTCAACAGAAGGTGACGGTTATAAGATAATTCAAAGTTGCCGGTATGGCTTTTTGGAAGTTTATTGCTTTCGTAATTTTTTCCTGCTTCGAGGTTAGAAGTAATATTTTGAGGACAGCCAAAGCGGGTCACAGACGAGACGTCTGTGCTACAGGAGGATAAAATCTGCTATTGTAGTTATTATGTATCTCTTTATCCTGTTTGGGAAGGGGTGCGGAAATTATTGAATGATCTTTGAAGAAGCTGGTACTAATTTGAAGCCGAGAGGTTAGAGGTAATATTTCGAGGACAGTAAAAGCGGGTCACAGACGAGACGTCTGTGCTACAGGAGGATAAAATCTGCTATTGTAGTTATTATGTATATCTTTATCCTGTTTGGGAAGGGGTGCGGAAATTATTGAATGATCTTTGAAGAAGCTGGTACTAATTTGAAGCCGAGAGGTTAGAGGTAATATTTCGAGGACAGCCAAAGCGGGTCACAGACGAGACGTCTGTGCTACAGGAGGATAAAATCTGCTATTGTAGTTATTATGTATCTCTTTATTCCAATTTGTGCAGCAGGATTTCATAAAAAGCACCAATTTTCTGTCATTCCCCTATGCTACGGAGGACTTGTAGCAGAGAAAGTTACAAAACTGGTTCAAAAATTCCGGGGGAATGCGGTGAAAGAGTGAAAAAGCTTGCCGAAATATATCATGGAATAATAATTGCGTTATATTATATATAGTAATAGTAGATATAAATATTTTTTGAAGGAGAATATATGAGAAAACTGAGTCTGGTTTTGGGGATAGTGCTGTTAATCAGTGCTTTGACTGCGGGGAATGTAGAATATACAGAAACAATAGAATTCCCGGAATTAAATGTAAACGGTGAATATCTGGAAATTAGTTATGACGATTGTATTTTACTGGGAGAGGAAGGTGCACCTTTACTACCTCAGAAGGGGATAGATCTATTATTACCTCAGAACGAAGTTGCGGTAGGTGTAAACATACTCGACATAGAATATTATCCGGTTACTGAAAATGGAATGATCCAGCCGGCAGCGCGTCCATTTCCCATATCATTACCTGCTCCGGCAAATTATGAGGTTATACCTGATCCGGCAATATATGAACTTGATGCCATATATCCTGCCAACAGTATATCAGAGCCTTATACCGGATTTTTAAGCGGACATGGAATAGCCACCCTGAATTTCTGTCCTGTTGAATATAATCCTGTTACTGGAACGATCAGGTTCATTTCTTCCATAAGCTTCAGCGTTGAGACCTCCTCGGCAGCACGTGCCCAGGATGCAGAAGCAAATTTGAAAATTAATCATAATATTGAAACTCGGCTGCAGCGCATAATAGAAAATACTGAAATGCTCTCTGCTTATCATTATAACAGCAATAATTCACGTACAATCGATTATGATATGCTGCTGATCACCAATAATGCCCTTGCTCCCTATTTTGCTGATTATATCGAATTCAAGGAATCCACAGGCTTCTCCGTGGCAGTTGAGACGATTGAAGATATATATTCCAGTTACACCGGGATTGATGAAGCTGCCCAGGTGAGAAGCTGCATTATCAGCTATTACCAGAGCTATGATATAGAATATGTGATTCTGGGAGGTGATGCCGGAAATACCAGCGAGACAGCAATTGTGCCCCATCGCGGATTTGCCGTGGATGACGATCCCACTCTTCCTTCCGATATGTATTTTTCCAACCTGGATGGCACTTGGAATAATGACGGTGACAACTACTGGGGTGAACAGAATGAAATTGATCCTTACGCCGAAGTGATGATCGGCAGAATGTGTGTGGATAGCGTTTCGGAAGTTGCTAATACCATCGATAAACATATCCTGTATCAGAATGAACCAGTTATTGAGGATATTGAAAAAGGCGTTATGGTTGGTGAAGAACTGAATAATAATCCCTGGACTTATGGTGGAAACTATAAAGATCAGATAGCCGACGGCGGAAATTATGACGGGTATTACACGGAAGGTTTTAGTGATAACTTCAATATTAATACTTTCTACGACCGCGATGGCGGCTGGAATAAATATGATTTATTTGACGAGTTCTCCGATGTGGGCGTGAACCTGATCAACCATCTGGGACATTCCAGTCCAACTTATAATATGAAAATGGATACTGGTGATCTGACCGTAAATAATTTCACCAATAATGGATTAACACGCGGATTTGCCATCGGTTATTCTCAGGGCTGTTATAACGGTTCTTTTGATAACTGGCATTATAACGGCTATTATATTAATGAAGACAGCTTTGCTGAAAAGATGGTGAATACTATTCCAACCGGTGAAGTTGCCTGTATTGCCAATTCCCGCTATGGCTGGTATATGCCAGGTGGAACAAATAGTTCATCCCAGTATTATGACCGTATGTTCTTTCAGGGAATATTTGGTGAGGGACTTTCAGAGATTGGTGCAGTAAACCGTTTTTCACATGAGGATAACGTTGGTCTGATGCAGGCGAACAGCAATATGCGCTGGGTATGTTATCAGACCAATCTTTTTGGGGATCCTTCCCTGGATATCTGGACGGCGGAACCAACTGATCTTACGATAACACACCCTGTATCACTGCCCATTGGCATCAGTACTATTCAGATCACTTCCAGTACACCCTTTACGCGCATCGGGCTGGTGCAAAATGGCACTCTCATCGGTCGGGGAGTTACTGATGATAATGGCCTGGTTAATATTGACACCTTTGACCCGATTTCATCACCCGGGCTGATCACCGTTTCGGCTATTGCACATAATAAGAACCGCTTTCTGGGAAATATAATTATCGTAACTGACCAGCCCTACGTGGTTTTGCAGTCGATCGGTATTGATGACGCTGCCGGTAATAATAATAACCAGATTGATTATGCAGAATCAGTGAATCTCGATTTAATACTTAATAATGTTGGTAATCAGTTAGCTTCCGGAGTTACTGCCACAATCACTACGTTCGACCAGAATGTGGCTATTACGGATAACTCTGTCGATTGCGGCGATATTAATGGCGAAACCGTTATTGAGCTAGCTGCCGCCTTTGCCCTGGAAATCGAACCGGATGTGGAAGATCAGCACGAAGCTGTATTTCAGTTGATTATTGAAGATGACGAAGGAACGGAGTGGACTACTACTTTCCGTCTTACTTTGAATGCGCCCGTTCTGGAATGCGGATACCCCGTTGTTGATGATAGCGCCGGTAATGATGATGGCGTTCTGGATGCCGGAGAAACTGTGATTCTCTCCATCCCGACTGCAAATATAGGAAATTCCGATTCTGAAGATCTCCTGGCAGTATTGCTGTCTTTTGATCCCTGGGTTACTGTTAATACGGCAACTGCCATTTCAGAACCGCTGGAACCGGGAATGCAGGGAAATTTTGACTTTGAAATTACTATTGCACCTGAAACACCTGAAGGGACTTCGGTTAGTTTCATGTTCAGCGTTTCTGCCGGAGAATATGAAGCTTCCGGTAACTACAGTTTGACTGTAGGACTAGTTCTCGAAGATTTTGAAACCGGTGATTTTAACAGTTACCCCTGGACATTTACGGGTCAGGAATGGACGATTAGCAATAATGCCTATATGGGTCAAAATAGTGCCCGTTCCGCCTCGATCGGGGATAATACTATCACCGCGATGGTTCTGGAAACCTGGGTGCGCGCGGCTGGTGAAATTTCCTTCTATAAAAAAGTTTCCTGCGAAGCTGACCCTCAAAACCATAATTATGACTGGCTGGCTTTTTATATTGATGGTTCGCAGAGAGACCGCTGGGATGGAGAAGACCCCTGGAGTCTGGAAACCTATAATGTTACTGAAGGATTGCATACATTTGAATGGCGCTACCGTAAGGACCAGGCTGTAGCCAGTGGTTCCGATGCCGGCTGGATCGATTATATCGTCTTCCCGCCAATGGGACCGCCACCTGCCCCTGAGCTGGCTCTTAATCTGGAAGCTATTGATCTGGAACTGCTGCCCGAAAGTGAAACAACTGAAACCCTTACTCTGGAAAACCTGGGAGTAGGCGAGATCAATTATTCTGTGCAGGTGATTGATACCAGCGCCGAACGTGATCTTGAAGGCAGTTACCTGAGCTGTAATACAGGCAGCTATACCCCTGGCGAAACAACCGGCTGGGTTTTTGAGCTGCTTAATGATTCGCCCGATGCTGAAGAAATTGTGGAAGTGGTTCTTGATTTCCCCGAAGGTATCACGGTCAATATAGCTACCGGATTTTATGGCGGTAGCAATCCGCTGATGCCCGATAATGCCAGTGGTAATGGTGCTGTTATTCACTGGACTGCTGACCCGGGTCTGTTGGCTGGCGAAGATGCCACGGCTGGCATAAACCTGACGGTTGCTCCCGATTTTACCGGAGAAGTGCAACTGAACTATGACCTTCTGGGCAGCGATGGCAGCCTGGAAAGCGGCAGTATTTACCTTTTCAGTCTCGGTATCGGCTGGTGCAATCTTTCACATAACACGGGAACTCTGAATACATTTGAAGAGGATGACGTTATCATTTATTTCAATTCTGCCGGTCTTAGCTATGGAACTTATACAGCAGATATTATTGTAAGTGACGAGCGCAATACTTTTACAATTCCGGTAGCTCTCTCAGTTTTAAACACTCCCACCAGCGATGGTGAAATTCTGGAACTTACTGAATTTATCGGCGCTTATCCTAATCCGTTTAATCCCGATACGAATTTAAAATTTAAATTAGCACAAAGTTGCAATATAAAACTTGACATATTTAACATACGCGGACAACTTGTATCAAGTTTGGTTAATGGAACTTATCAGACTGGTGAACACAATGTTCACTGGAATGGAAAAGATATATACGGTAATCAGGCAGCCACGGGAGTTTACTTCTGTAAATTCACTGCCCAGTCAATTGACGGCAGACCTGATGGTAATAGTGGTGAACCCACAGATTACACTACCGTAACCAAGATCGCACTGATGAAATAACTCAGAGCGTTTAAGAAACCCGGGCAGCCCCGCCCGGGCCTCCTCCTCTAAAAAGGCCCTCCATTCGAGGGCCTCCTTTTTTTTATACCCACAGAAATATTATTCATCGCCGGAAATGCTTTCTTGCCTGTTATGCTTCCCTTCTTTTAATTGACAGTCATTGATTACTCATCATTTTGTAATCCAGTAAATATACAGGAGTCTTTATGTATAAAAAGTTGATAATTGCGGCTATATTTATCCTCTTTTCAAATGCTTTATTATCTGAAATCAGAGTAGTGTCTTCTACACCTGCCCACTTGAGCCTGGAGTTTAAACTTGGTGATTATGCTCTCCGGGATATAAACGTTGATGATCAGAATTTCAGAAAGATATTTGCCGATGGTAGCGGCAGCCTGGAAGCAGGAGCACCGGATCTGCCTACTCAAGCGGTCTGGATCGCTATTCCGCGGGGAACTAAAGCAGATATTTCGTTTAAGACTGAAGACGTGGCTATGATCCGGGAAAACAACCTGGCTCCGGTTCCACAACCGGCTCCGGAAATGAAAGATGCTCCGGCTCCGGCCTATATCTGTAATAAAAAGATATATGGCAGCAACCAGATTTATCCGCAATCCCCGGCAGCTCTGGAAAAGGATAGCGATTACCGCAGCCAGTCCTGTGCGGTTGTGCGTTTTTACCCCTTTCAATACAATCCCCAGAGCGGCGAATTACAGATAAATAATTACATTCGCGCTGATATAACCTTCCAGGGAGCAGCGCAGCCTTTAAAAGAAAATCTGAATTATCCCGGTTTGCAGGAATATATCAGCAGTTTTACCATTAACGGTGAGGAAATAGTCTCTTATGAAAACAGTCTGGCTGGCGCACGAGAGAACTGGCGTGATACCGGCTGCGACCTGCTGATCTTCTGCCCGGATATCTTTGTGGGACCAGCAAATGATCTGGCAGACTGGAAAGAGCGTAAAGGCATTATTACTCAGGTGGTACCTACCTCTATATCCGGGGCCACTTCTTTCAGTATCAGTAATTATATTGCTGATTACTGTGAAAACAACGATCCTGCGCCCCAATACATTATGCTTTTCGGCGATGCGGAATTCATCCCGCCCTGGTATGTACACCAGGATCCGTATGACGGCATGATGCTGGGAACCGATATATATTATGCTGACCTGGAAATGGAGTTTGATTATCTGCTTGATTTTGCCTTCGGACGTCTGCCTTTGGATACACTGGAAGATGCCCAGCGCATGGTGGATAATATTATCAGTTATGAGCTTGATCCGCCGACTGACCCGCTGTTTTATCAGAAAGCAGTCATTGCCGGCGCTTTTCAGGATGGTTCCAGTGGTTCACCACCGGATACTTATGCTGACCGCCGTTTTGCCAAAACTTCTGAGGATATCAGAAATTTTCTGTCTCAGGCAGGTTACGCGCCGGAGCGGATCTATGCTGAATATAACGGATATAACAATAGTACAATTTACCCCACTTACTGGAATCAGAATACCTATATCTTTGAAAATGATATTCCCGGTGGAGAACTGCCTCTGGAAATTCAAAAACCGCAGTTTCCCTGGAATGCTACGGGATTTGATGTAAACAGCGCCATGAATGCCGGTAGTTTCCTGCTTTCGCATCGTGATCATGGAGGCCGCAGCGGCTGGGGTGAACCCGATTATGGCAGTAGCGAAGTTGATCAACTGGTTAATGGCAACCTTTTGCCGGTGGTCTGGTCAGTTAATTGCCTGACGGGATATTTCGACAATGAAACTGATGAACCGGGAGCCGGAACCGGCGATAACAGCGAATGCTTCGTGGAACACTGGTTTCGCAATCCCAATGGGGGAGCGATCGGCATTGTCGGTTCCACGCGAGTAAGCTATTCCGGGAATAATGACCGGTTCGTCTGGGGTTTGATGGATGCCATCTGGCCCGATTTCCTGGAATGGTGTGGCGCAGACTATCCGAATCATAATGCCATCTACCGCATGGGTGACGTGGTTAATTACGGAAAAATATATCTCAGCCTGAACAGTCATTTTGAGGATTACCTCTGGATCACTTACGAAGAATTTGAATGGTTCGGCGATCCTACAATGGAAATCTGGGCTACTCAGCCAGTAGAGCTGAATGTGACGCATAATAACCTGCTGGAATACGGTTCTGCAGAACTGACGGTAAATGCCGGATTAACGGGCGCAATCTGCACTCTCTGGAATGGTGAAGAAGTGATTGCTCAGGGAATCAGCGGGTTTGATAATACTGCCCATATAACACCTGGTGCCTTCAGCTATGTTGATGAACTGGTTTTAACGGTTTCATATTCACAGAAACTGCCCTATACCGCTGTGATAACGGTAATTCCCCCGCAGGCGGGTTTTCTGGAACTGGAAACCCTGCTGCTGGATGATGCTGCCGGTAATAGTAATGGACTGGCTGATTTCAGCGAGACCATTAACCTTGGTATGCAACTGCATAATATAGGTCTGGAAACAGTAACCGGTTTTGACCTTACTCTTGCTTCTGCCAGTCCTTATGTTACGATAATTAATGATTATTATAACTTCACTGGGTCAATTGCCTCTCTGGCAACCGTGAATTTAACCGATATGTTTCAGTTTGCAATAGCTGATAATTGTCCTGATGGTGCAGGTGCTCTTCTGCAGATCAGCTCAGCCCAATTCAATTTTGAGCAGGAGATCCTGCTGCATGCGCCACAGCTTAATACCGGTTATTTTTCCATAAGTGATGAAGATGGCAATAATAACGGTGCTGCTGATCCCGGTGAAACTGTAATAATTAATTTGCCCGTTATTAACAGCGGCAGCTCTTCCATAGAAGATGTAATGGTATTGTTGCTGAGTTACGATCCATATATTTCCGTCACTCCTGCCCAGATCGTACTTGATAGTCTGGGGACTCAGCCGGTTATCCTGCAGTTCACAGGTACGATTTCACCTTCAGCACCTCTGGGGCTTGATTACCAGTTGCAGGCATTCGTCAGCAGTGGCGCTTATAACTTTGACCGCCTGATGAGCGGTAACTATGGTTATGCCGTAGAAGATTTTGAAGCTGGTGATTTCAGTCTTTTCGACTGGCAGATGAATGGCACTTGCGGCTGGATGATAGATACGGATGCTGCCAGCGGCAGTTTTTCGGCACGCTCGGAGCTGATGGGCGTTAACTCCTGGGCGGAGCTGGCTGTTTCCGGATTCCTTGCCGAAGATGCTGTGATCGGCTTTTACCGCAAACTCTATGCCGATACCAGCCTGCCGGATAATAACGGCGGGATACTCTATTTCCTCATTGATGAGCAAGAAATTGCCAGTTGGGGCGGCAACCGACCCTGGCAGTTCCTGCAGTATGAAGTTCCCTCCGGTCCTCACACTTTCCGTTGGATCTTTGAAAAAGATATGGATCCCACCCTCGGTTATGATGGCGCCTGGATCGACCGCATTGAGTTTCCCAATATGTCCCCTCCTCCCCCACCCTTACTGGTTATCGATACCGATATGATCAATATGACCCTCGGACAGGGTAATGAAGCTGATGTCTCACTCTATTTGACTAATGCCGGTGCCGGCAGTGTGGAATATTACCTCTATTTCCAGGATAACACACGTGATCTGGCAGATTCCCGCCTTACCATCAATACTTATCAATATTATCCGGGGCAGACGACAGGCTGGCTGCTGCGCCTGGAAAATAACGGCACAGGCAGCGAGGCCATAACTGACCTTGATGTTACTTTCCCCGCAGAAGTGAATGTTAATGTTGCCACACCTCTCACCGGTGGCAGTGGCGGTGTTTTAATGCCGGACGGCAGCACGGGCAGCGGGATTACGGTAAACTGGCATGGTGCCACAGAAGAGGGTACCGGATATCTTTTACCGGGTGAAACTGCTCAATGCGCCGTGAATGTGACTATCGCCGGGGAAGCTCCTCTGTCAGTTATTCTGGAGGCACAGATCACGGGTGACCAGGGTTCGCTTATCCAGCAGCAGATCAGGCTCGGAAATCTGACCAACGGCTGGCTCACACTCAGCAGTAATAATGGCGCTCTCGTTTATGGACAAAATGACGAAATTATTCTCAGTTTCTCTGCGGCAGACCTGGAAACAGGCATTTATCAGCAGAACATTATCGTTTTTGATAATTTTGGTAATGAAACCATTATTCCCGTTTATCTGGAAGTGGTTGCCAGTGAAGCTACTGCAACGGATATCCCCCAGGTTACCGAATTGACCGGTATTTACCCGAATCCCTTCAATCCCCGCACTACCGTCAGCTTCAGGCTGGCTCAGCAGGAAAATGTCTCCTTAACTGTTTATAATGTCAAAGGTCAGAAAATCGCTGAAATCCTTAATAAGCAATTACCAGCCGGAAAGCATAATCTCATCTGGGATGCCGCTGATCTATCTTCCGGGATCTACTTCTTAAAATTCAAAACCGATAGCTCTCAGGATATAAAAAGAACCCTGCTTTTAAAATAAAGTATCCCGATAAAGGAAAAATTATATTGATATTTTCTTAAGCTTTTTGTAATTTACTCTTCGCTGAGAAATGCAAGTGGACGTTCACCAATGCGCAGCATGGGGAATGAACACGACCTTTACCTCGCATTTAATCCTTTGGGAGGTTGCGCAAAGAGTTGTAAGGTTTTTTCGCACAAAACGGGTTTAAAAAAAAACAACGGAAAGTGGGAAACGGAAGATAATCCGTAGAGGAAAAAAAGAATGGAAAATAACTGTAATTACGTATGCCCCGTCTGGATGGCATACACTTTTGATAATCCGCTGCGCAGACTGATACATAATCCTGCCAGAATGTTCAAAGACTACTTGAAACCCGGCATGCAGGTTCTGGATCTGGGTTGCGGGATGGGCTTCTTCTCACTTGCTATGGCAAAAATTGTCGGAGAAACAGGTAAAGTTTATGCTGTTGACCTGCAACCCGGTATGCTTAAACAGGTCAGAAAAAGAGCCCAAAAAAGAAACCTGCAAAATACGATCGTCACCCAGACCTGCCAGCCGGATAAGATCAATCTCACTCAAAAGGTGGATTTTGCACTTGCTTTCTGGATGATACATGAAACCCCGGATTATAAAGCTTTCCTCCGGCAGATCTATGAATTGCTCAATCCCGGAGGAATCTTCTTTCTGGCAGATCCCAAACATCACGTTTCTAAAAAGTTCTTTCTCCAGGCCATTACTTATGCCCAGAATGCAGGTTTCCGGACAGAAGCAAGCCCCAAAGTAAATCTGAGTCGCGCTATGGTATTCCTTAAACCATAAAAGTGATAATGATTTCACAGCCAGGAACAAGTTGCGAGCAAAATTGCAGTTAAGATTTCATTTAGCAACAAACAATAAGAACAGAAGAGTATTATATTCCTCCATAAATCGATCTTTTTATATTGGTGAAAATCCACTTGAGCCTGGACTTTAGACTTTTTGGAGTGCATTAGGCATATTAATGCAACGAGACGCAGTCGAGTTTAAATCATTTTGAATATTCTCTTTAGGGGACTGTCTCACAACACAATATTTTTTTCAACCACAGAAGGGACAGAAACACACAGAAGGAAGAAAAGAAAACTTATTCAGTATTGTTTTTCTTTTTTCTGTGAGTTTCAGTGCCTTCAGCCTGCCGTGCCGTAGCTTTATGCGAAAGATGTGGTTGATAAGAAATTTGCAGATTATGCGATTCACGACTCACGACTCACGATTCCCTATTTCAGCAGCATCAGTTTCTTCATCTCACTTTTATCAGCAGTATTAAATCTCAGCAGATAGATGCCGCTGCTTTGATCAAAAGCATTCCAGGTAACTTTATGACTGCCAGCTAAATAAGGCTCATTGACCAGAGTTGTAACTTTCTGTCCCTTTATATTGTAGATTTCCAGGAGGACATTACCAGCTTCAAAAAGTTCAAAGCTTATATTAGTCTCAGGATTGAAAGGATTGGGATAAGTATTAATTTTCAATTTTACATTTTCAATTTTCAATTCTTCAGTATTGACGTTCCTATATTCATAAGCACCCATATCTGGAGCAATTCCATAATATTCGTCTTCACTTAGATCAACCAGGACTATACCTTCATACTCAAAATAATTAGTACCGGCATCAATACAAGGTGAACCCTCCGTTAGATGATAATCACCCACCAAAGCATCCACGAATAATGGATCAGCATTAATATTTCCATCTAACCAGTTAACTATACCATTATTGTTGCTTTCAATTCCCTCCAATCCTCCGTCAATATCAGAATAGGCAATAGTTATTGTATTTGGGGTTTCATAATTATAAAATTCAACTTCCTGGGGTGAGTTATTCCAGGAAATACAGTTCACTAAACTCGGACTGGAATTATCCCCGCACCAAATTCCACCACCATCTTCTACAGCCGAATTACCCGTAATCGTTACATTCACAAAACTCGGACTGGAATTAGTCCCGCAGCAAATTCCACCACCAAAATCCCAAACTGAATTATTCGTAATCGTCACTTTCTCTAAAATCGGATTGGAAGCAGAGCACAAAATCCCACCACCAAAATTTGAAAAATTACCTGTTATCGTCACATTCGTTAAGCTCGGACTGGAAGACTCGCAGAAAATCCCACCGCCACCATAATCACTCGAATTACCCGTAATCGTCAAATTCGCTAAATTTGGACTGGAATACATGCAGTAAATCCCACCACCCATATCACCAAAATTAATATGCCCATTAGTAATCGTAAAACCGGTTAATACAGAAGTAGAATCTTCTTCGTTTTCAAATGTGACCACAGAGCCATCTTGATTGCCATCAATGATCGTTTGTGATATATAGCTTGTATTCTGGGTAGTGTAAAATAACGACCCCAGAATTACGGCTTTGCCAGCAAAATTGATATTCTCCACATAAGTACCCGGAGATACAATAATCTCATCTCCATCTTCAGATGCATTAATTCCCTCTTGGATAGTTGCGTAATCCTCAGGTACGTATATTGTTGTTGCCAATGCACCTATTGCCAAAAACGTAAATAGTAAAAACATAATTTGTTTTTTCATCATTGCCCCCTATTTTCATTGATATAATGTATAAACATCTATTGTTATGTTTTAATAATTTGTCAAATATTTAGTTAAAAAAATCTGATCTACCTGAGATTTTCCTCTAGAATTATTATAATCAATTATCCGGTATAATGATACTGATGATTGGAGTGTGATTTATTCTCATTAATGCATTAAAACATAGAAATTGATTAAGTAATTCAAAAATCTCCCATAGATAGGAACAGGCTTTGTTCCTGAGCACAGTCCAAAACTAATAACTCAGATTGTATTAGCTTCATTGTTTATGAATAAAATATTTTCACACAGATCCGAGGATAATGACTGATAAGGAAAGCGATCAGTATATATTACATGGAATTAGTCGTATCTATCTCCAGTGATGTTACGTTTCACCAAAACCTTTGCACCCTAATACCTTAGCTTAATTTGTAGTCGATTATATCTTCGAGACTGTTACACGGCGGACACGCATAACATTCTGTCGTTATGGGTGTCTGCCCTGTAGCGGTCTCGAAGATATAAATAGTTATTCGGTTCATACATCTTTCTTGATGAGCCGGTAATCAGCTAGAGCAATATTAGTTCAATTAATTTTTGTAGTAACTCAATTATATATTGATTTAATATCCGAAGATGTATAATCGTGAAACGAATAAAACTATTGACTAAAATAATTACGATGGAGAAATTGGATTTGATAAATAACTGGGGGTTAATAACGTTCTAATTGCGTAATTTTATTAGATTTACTTGAGAATCAGAAAAAAATTACCAGGAGGCGTTATGCGGAAGCCCGGTTTAATGAGCGGAATATTACAAGTAACATGTACCAGTCAGGAGTATAATCCACTTTAATAATGGAGATTTTTTATCTTTACCAGAACATTTTCCTGGGAGGAACTAATGAGTAAGTGGAAATTTTTAATCCTTCTCCTGGTTGTCTTAATTGGAAACAGGTTATTTTCGCAGGAAGCGCATCATCTGATCATCTCGCCCGAGGAATTTGAGAATGCAGCCACAGAGCTGACGTCATTTTCTCTGGGAGAATTTGAAGTGGTGCGGGAAATTTATTTCATCGAAGATATCATAGCGGGGTCATGGAATCCTGCAGAATCACTGTATTTATTTCTGGAGGATTATTTTTCTGATCCTTTGATCGAATGGGATACGAGCAGTGTATTACTTTTGGGGAGTGGGACATCCAACTGGAACAGCGGCAGTGAGCGTAACCGGATTCCGGTATATATCACAAATCAAATAGCCAGTGACGGAATGTATGTAGATTTTGACGGAGATTCCTTACCTGATGTATCAATAGGAAGGATACCCGCCAGTAACTCTGCGGATCTGGAAAGTTATCTGGAAAAGTATTATGCTTATATGACGGAAGCAGAAGCGGGATTATGGCAGCGCAGGCTTTTATTTAGCGCAGATGACGAAATGAAAAACGGGGAGCTGGAAGGAACATCGTCCAGCAGTCCTATGAATCATTCCCAAAAGAGTGATGAATTAATGGCAGCGGTAGAGAATCCCTTTATCATCAAACAGGTTTATGGGATTGATTACGAAATGGATGAGAATGGCGAGAAACCGCAGGCAAAAAACGATATAATCGCAACATTGAATGAAGGTGTAAATCTCTGGACGTTTGTGGGGCATGCGTCCGGAACACTTCTTGGAGACGAGCATTATTTCCAGGTGGAAGATATAGCGGAACTAAGCAATACTGGCAAAGAGCCATTCATGTTTGTTGCCGGCTGCAATGTAGGAGCCTTTTCAGGGGAGGAAGCCTGTCTGGCAGAAAGGTTAATGTTTACGGAAGGAGGCATAGTAAGTGGCGTTTTTGCCAGTTATGATTCTTCGCCGCTATCAAATATTCAATTAGGCTGCCTTTTACTATCGAGGTTATATAATGACGGTGATGATTGGGGAACAGGATTGCGTCTGGCAAAAGCTGAGAGTGGAGCCTCGATAAGTAATTCGAAAAAATACAATCTTTTCGGAGATCCTCTGGGCAAAATCCGGGCGGGAGATGCCGCTGCTTTGCAACTGGAACCTGAAATCACTGATCTGCTTCCGGGAACAGAGACACTGTGCGGCTGGAATTGCGGATTTGAATATGAAGAAGCACATTTTGTGATAATGGAAGCTAGCAGCTGGATAGAATACAGCCATACAATTGAAGATGTGACTTTTGAATATAATCGCTGGCGACCAGGTGAGATCGTTCTTTCCGGTAATGCCGAAGTGAGTGGCGGCAGAGCAGAATATTTAGCGGAATTACCCGCCAGTATGGTCGAAGGGGATGATGGTCAAATAGTCTGCTGGTCATTGGGAACCGATGGAAAAGCTGATTTTTATTTCAGTGAGAACATACCAGTAGGTGACAATAGTGCAGCAGATGAAGACATCGTTACCGGCGTAATGCAGGTAAGAAATTATCCCAATCCCTTTAATCCGAGCACGGTGATAAGTTATTATCTACCGGAAAACAGCAAAACGGAAATAGCAATATATAATATTAAAGGGGAAAAGATCATCAGAGAGATAAGGGGGAATGAGCCGGAAGGCTGGCATGAATGGAGATGGAACGGCAGAGATGAGCAGGGCAGGAATATGAGCAGCGGGATATACATGGTCCGGATAAAGAGTGATGACAAAATGGTCTGTGGAAGAATGAATCTTCTCAAATAGAAAACTGATCATGAGGCAACCGTCAAACCGGCAGACGGCTGCCTCCTTTTCATGTGAACCAGGATATTGACCTGGAAGACAAAAACAGTGGACAGTGACAGGAAATACAGAGAAATGGTCTATTGGTGTAAAATAAGGAATAATAAGAAAAATACAGGGGAGTATAAATGAAAAGAAAGGAATTGATTGTAACGCTGCTGCTATTGAGCCTGGTGCTGTTATGGTCGGCACCGCCGCATCCTTTGAGTTTCTGGCAGGAAGACGGTTCTTTTAAAGGAGTGAGTGAGATATACGGGAGCAGCAACCTGAGCAGAACCTGCGGCATACCGGACAGTATACTGGTTTTACGCTGTCAGTTCAGTGATGTAAGTTTCGACCTGGATGCGGAATACCCTCCGGGCAATCCTGACACCCTACCGCATGATGAGGCCTATTTTGAGCGGTTATTGTTTCATCTTTCCACATACTGGAGTGATGTATCGCATGGACATTACGATCTATCGACCGATAATTTTACACTTTTGCCTGCAGTATATACACTCAGCCAACCGATGAGCTATTATGGTGATGATGACCTGAGTACTGAGCGGGTAAGCGAGATGATAGTGGAACTTCTGGATATGGCAGATGCGGATGTGGATTATAGTGCTTATGACAGCTATATGATATTTCATGCGGGAGCGGGACAGGAAGCAGATCTAACGGGACTGAACGTTGCTGATATCTGGACTACTTTTGTAACGCGCAGTACTCTGCAGGAAGGGCTTGATCCGGAAAACGACGATTTTCCGGGACTGGAATATGACGGAAAGATATTGAAGGAATTCATTATTGCACCGGAAACCGAAAGACAGCCCGATATTCAGGCAGCAGATCCGATATTTGGATTACTGGGCGTGCTCTGCCACGAATTCGGCAGACAGATGGGACTGCCGACTCTTTATGATAATCAGTCATCCAACGGCAAATCCGCCGGAATTGGCAATTATGGTGTGATGGGAACGGGATTATGGAATGCGGCAGGATTCGTGCCGCCTTTGCCTTGTGCCTGGAGCCGGATATATATGGGCTGGGAAATAGAGAACCTGGAAGTGATCGATGAAGATACGGAAAATCTGGAGATACTGGGTTCGCTGCTGGCAGATGGCGAAACACCGAGTATTTATAGAGTACTTATCAGCCAGGATGAATATTATTTACTGGAAAACCGGGTGCAGAATCCTGATAACAGCACTTTTGTGAACGGCGATGGCGATACTCTGGCGACCTTCAGTTTTGCGATCGTGCCGGGTCAGGAATATTATCCTGAAGGACATCCATATGCCGGTCAGCCATATTTCAATTTTATGGAAAATACTTATGCCGGCTGCGAATGGGATTTTTATCTGCCTGGTTACGGAGAAGGTGATGCTCTAACGCAGGATGGCAGCGGGATCTGCATCTGGCATGTGGACGAACTGGTAATGCGCGAGAAATTCAATCTTGAAGAAGAGATAAACATTCCCAACGGGGATGAGTTGCATAAAGCAGTCGATCTGGAAGAAGCAGACGGCAGCCAGGGACTGGATACTTATGGATATTACGGCAATCGTGATGATACATATCGGGCTGGCAATAATGATTATTTTGGTTACCTGGAGCATAATGGACTGCCATGGACGCCTACGGCGGAAAGTTATTATGGCGGTATTCAACTGGAGATTCGTGACATCAGTGCAGCAGACAGCGTGATGAGTTTTTCTGTGGATTATGAATGGTCGCTGGATAGCGGATATATTGGTATAAATACATTGCCGGCAGCATTTCTTGATTTTGGGGACGGAGAGGATAAGCTCTTTTACCCGATGCCGGACGGCAGTCTTGTATTATGGGAAAATAATGAGATAATTGCAGAAACAGCTCTTTCGGCAGATACCTTGAGTCAGTGCTGGAGCTGGGAACCGCAGAATAAAAAAATACTGCTACCTGCCCAGACAAATGATGTGGCCTTGTTATATGCCATAGACGGTGAACTTGCCTATCAGACACCGGAACTTTTTATCGGCTGGGAATGGGCAGCGCCTATATTGATAAATGATGACGGTTATATTGTTATGGGCTTTAACAGCACTTCGGAAAACGGCTGCCAGCTAATAGTTAAAGATGCAGACTTGAATACTTTAAGTACAATATCCCTGCCGGAATATAGCATAACAGCCAATATGATATATAGCGAAGAAGTATTAATACCGGTTTCCGGAAATGAAGGAAACAGCTTTATAGGCCTGATTGCCAAAACCGGCAACTACTATAATTACAGCTACGAAACAGAAGCGGTATTTGAACCTACTCAGGTATTTCAATATGGAATATCAGGCAATAATTGCAACAATATCTTAATGACAACTGCCGATAGTTTGATAGTAATTTTAACTTATGACAATTGTGTGGATAGAGGTATGATCCAAACCAGCCGGGAAATAGCAACTCCATTTGTGGTAAATTCCTATCCTTCTCTGGCAGATATAAACGGGGACGGTAAACCGGAGTTATTGCTGGGTGGAGAAAACAGTTTCCTTGCTATGAATGAAGAGGGAGAATTAAGCAGACCGGCACGGGAATTAACTTCACCAGATTCGGCAGGTATAATGGCAGGAGCCGTGGCAATTAATACTGAAAACGGGCTAGAAGTGGTGAGCATGATGAGCCAGAACCGGCTTTGCATCTGGGAAAACGTGGCCAATAATGACTTTGAGATGAAGCGGTATTATCCGGTTGCCTATGGTTCGCGCAGCCGTAATTACCCGCTTTTTAGGGATGGGATGCTGCTGTTTCCCTCAGATAATGGACGGATTTATCGCGATGCAGGTAGAATCTTACCCGAACAGGAACTGGCTGTAGAATATGCCAACCTGCAAAGAACGGGGTGCACTTTTTATGAAGCCGGCAGTAATCAGTATGAAACAGTTAATATTTTCGTAGATGATGAGACTTATGTTTACCCCAACCCTTACAGTACCATATTCAACACTGCTATCTGCAATGGGACAATGCAAACAGGAAAAGTGGCAATACGGATAATGCTTTCCATTCCGGGGACAGTAAAAATAAAGATATATGATATCGCCGGCAACCGGATATTATCAGAAGAGATGATGTTATCATCCTACAATGCGGAAAGTTATCTGGTGGATGCTGAAAAGCTGGCCAGCGGCGTATATTTTGCGAAGCTGGAAACCGCTGGAGCACAGAAGTTATTAAAATTTGGCATAGAGAAATAATCGGAGGATATATGAAAAAGATATTAGTGATCATAATACTGGCGCTGGGAATAAGCGTCTGGGCAGAAGTTGATGGCAGTCGAGGATTCCAGATGCTGCGGATATTATCAGATCCGGCAACAGCAGGCCAGGCAGGCAGTGGTGCGGTAAATTCCGAATCCGGTTTCAATTACCTGGATAATGCAGCAGCAGGTTTACTGACAAGAGTTAAGGCTGTTTCCTTCAGCCAGAATATGTGGCTTTTTGACACGAGCATGAGTAATATCGGTTACCGTAACAGTAATGGCAGGAAGAGCTTTGGATTTGCCATCCGCTATCTTGATTACGGCACAATAGAAAACCGCAATGAACAGGGTATTGAGATTGGGGAATATCACCCGATGGATATGAATATCATATTCAATTTCGGTTACAGGCTCCTCAGCAGTCATTTTCTGGGAGTAAATCTGCGCGGCTTATATGAGAAGATTGATGACTCATCAGCCACGGGTATATCGGCTGATCTGGGCTATATATATCTTACGCCCATTCAGGATCTGAAATTACTGGCAGCGCTGAAGAATTTTGGCAGTACTTCAAAAATGGATAATGAAGAGATTGATCTGCCTTTTACGGCAGAACTGGGTTTGAGTAAGGATCTGGAATTAAATGGCAGCAGGATAACAGCCGAAAGCCGGCTGATAAAGGATATTGATAATGACAAATTGAAAGCAGCCATCGGGGCAGAAGCCCTGTTTATGGAGCAAATCCTTTTAAGGGCAGGTTATAAATTCAACTACGCACTGGAAAGCTTCAGTTGCGGATTTGGAATAAGGATGAAACGCTTTGAGTTTAATTACGCTTATAATCCCATTAATGAAGACCTGGATGACGTGCACTATCTGGGCATAAACCTGAAATTCTAAGAAAATGACCCGAAAAACCTTGCTGTTCGTAATTTTGAGTCTAACGCTGGGCATACTGTTTTCGCAAAGTATTGTGCCGCGGGAACTGATCGTTAAAACCACAGAAGAAAGGTCTTTAACGCGGGAAGGACTGGGTCTGGCAGCTTTGGACAGCTATTTAACATCCAGAGGCTGCCAGCAGATCAGAACTCTGGGAGAACAGGCGAGCAGCCGGTTTTTCGTGATCACTTTTAATGAAGATATTGACTGGGAAGAAATCGAGAGCCTGCATCCGGAAGGCGTGGAATATATGCAGCCTAATTACTTGAATGAATTTCTGCTGCTGCCGGATGACCCTTATCTTTACGAACAGTGCATGGATATTGTATCTGCTCCGGCTGCCTGGAATATTACCACCGGATCCCGCAATATCATCGTAGGCGTTGTTGATTCCGGAACACATTTTGACCATCCTGACCTGCAGAATAACCTGTTTATCAACAGTGGAGAGATTCCTGCCGCATATTTTGCAGAAATTGATGAAAATACCGATAACAGAATCAGTAATCCGGAACTTATGGCATACTTTAGTGAAAACAACTATGATTTTGATAATGATGGAGAGCTCACCCATGCTGATCTAGTAGCGGAATCTTCAATCTTGATGAACGGGATAGATGATGATGGAAACGGTTACTGTGACGATATCATGGGCTGGGATTTTACTGATGCGGCAGAGCTGGCTAATATCGCGTCCGGTGATTATCTGCTGCAGGATAATTATCCCGAAGATGAATATAACCATGGTACTCACGTGGCAGGAATAATCGGCGCCACAACTGATAACGGCATTGGCGTTTCCGGTATCTGCTGGAAAGTGAACATTCTTTCCATAAGAGCGGGATTCAAAACAGCAGACGGACTATCCGGCGTGCTGCAGGATGATGATGCCTCAGCCGGAATCATCTACGCTGCGGATATGGGAGCAGACGTGATCAATCTTTCCTGGGGAGACTATGTGTATTCACCCATCATTGCGGATGCCTGTGAATATGCCTTTCAGCGGGGCTGCATCGTGGTTGTTTCGGCAGGGAACACAGCTTCTGAGGGATTGATGTATCCTGCCCATCTGGCGCATACAATTTCCGTGGGATCAGTAGATGGACAGCGGGAGCGGTTCTGGCAATCCAGTTACGGTGCCCAGCTTGATCTGATGGCGCCGGGTGTAAATGTAATGAGCTGTTTCGATATTGAGGAACCCTTCTATGAACAGATGAGCGGCACCTCTATGAGCGCTCCTTATGTGAGCGGAGCCGTTGCACTTCTGTTATCCCACGAACCGGATCTAGATTATGCCACTATACGGTCCCGACTGGCACAAAGTGCTGTCGATCTGGGTGCGAATGGCTTTGATCCGTATTACGGTAATGGACTGCTTAATATTGCCGGTTTACTGCAAACGGATAATGTGCCATTTATTGAGGTAATTTATCCTTCAGATAATCTGGGAGTAAGCAGCAGTTTTGCGATTATGGGTACGGCAACAGCCCCTGATTTTTCCAAGTATTGCGTGATGTTCAGCAATACTTTGCAACCGGAAACAACTGACTGGCGTAGTGTGGAAAACCCGCATTCAATGAGTGCAAACTGGTATCTGGAACCGGTATTAAACGGAGAGCTGGCCTGGTTTGATATACCGGCAGATGACGGGGATTTCCTGGTCAAAGTAGAGCTGGTCACGCGAACCAATGAACATTATACTTATCCCTTCACCATATTTATAGATCAAAGTCCACCCGCGCTTATGGAAGACCAAACCGCTATCCAGTATCGTTATGAAGATGAGAACCTGGTGAATTATCTGAAACTTGCCTTTGATGAAGCGGTAGATGTTGAGGCAGTTTTAAGCTGCGTGTCAGGCGATGAGATTCAGCTGTATTCCAGCACGAGAGACACTCTGCATTACCTGAGATTACCCCTCTTAATAGAGCCAGGGCTGTATAGCGCTGCCATAACTGCCAGAAATGTATGCGGCCTCGCTGCCACCTTTAACACAGAGCAGGATTTACCGGTAAAACGTAATTGCCTTGATTACAGTTCCTGGATTAAACAGACGGCAGGAGAAGCGCTGGTCTGCCTGGATAGGGCATTTGCTCTGGATGATGATGAGCGGAACAATGATCTGATAGGAATGCATCTGGCTGATGATATGACCCGGACTATATCCGTCTGGGAAGGTAATGGATCGAATCTAAATCACCGCTATGTGCTGGATGGATTTGCTGCAAACTTCTGGCCACACATTATTGGCAATATTTCGGGCAGCAGCTTTGAAATTGTGGGAGTGGAAGCGAATACTTCAACGGTTTATAATGTGGAAGGAAGCTATGCAGAAAAAGCCTGGTTTCTTAATAACAGCTATGGCGGCTCATTTATAGATTATAATAATGACGGTATAGATGACCTGGGATTGATCCAGAATGTAACGATCGGCAGTATAACATATCGCGTGCTGAGCCTGCACAAGAAATTCGGCAATAACTGGCAGACACAGTATATTATCTATAACAATACGGAAACATACAGCAAAAATGAATTCCTCAATCAGGTTAATTGCGCCGATTATGATACGGATGGCAAACAGGATATTTTAACCTCAGACAGTGATGGTGATATTATCATTTATGAATATAATAATGAGCTCAGCACGTTTATTCAATCCTGGACCTTACGTCTGCCGATACAAAATGCTGATTATATGGCTTCCGGTAATTTCACAGGGTCTGAAACACCGGAATTCTGTATAGGTGCCTGGAATTATGACGAAAAGAGTGCCGAGAAGACCTTTTCCTGGTTTGTTTTTATTGGCAGTGACGGAACAGATAACGGATATGTGGTTCTGGATACTCTTATTTTTGATGAATATCGGGAAAATATCGGCATCTCGAGCTGTGATCTGGATGGTGATAATTATGAAGAAATAATTCTGGCGGTTGATCCTTATATTTACATTGTAGATTACATTGATACTGATGGTGATTTAATTGCTGATGCCTTTCGCCCGGTCTGGCGCGGAGATTCAGATCAGCATTATCCCAAGACCATATCCGCCATACCGGCAGAAGCAGGTAATCCCGGGCAGATCATCGCCAATTGTCTGCAAAATGAGCAAAGACAGGCATTCTGTTATTATCCGGCAGAAGTTAGCACAGGACCTGAGCCTGTATCAGGATTTCAGGCTTCAGTTACCGGTACTAATGGTGTCTCACTAAGCTGGCTGGCAAATGACAGCGCCCAGAGTTACCGGATTTTTCGCAAACAGTTGGAAGAAGACGATGCTCTGGAAGTATTTATCGCGGAGATCACTGAATTGACATATATTGATCCGGAACCGGGACAAAATATTATCTGGGCATACCGTTTACGTTCTTATAACGGTGAATACACGCCCAGCGAAAGTCTGCCAACTTTCTGGAAATCCGTCATCACCAGCAATCCACCGCAACTGGCAGAAGAAATCATGATGATCTCTCCGTGGAACCTGCAGATCGTTTTTGACCAGACGCTCGCGAATAACGCCGTCAACAGTGGACATTACAACATAAACAACGGACAGGGAAGACCAGTCTCAGTGAATATGATCCGGCAGAAAAGAGGAGTGTTACTTACTTATCACCAGGAAATATCAGAAGCTTCTGATTATGAAATACAAATCAGTGGTCTGGCAGCAGAATCCGGCATTGCTTTTCCGGAGGGAAATTATTCTTTTATCTGGCAGGCTGATACTTTTCCACCTCAAATAACCGGTAGTGAAGTGATCAGTAATAACAGAGTCAGAATTGATTTCAGTGAACCAGTACGAACAGATATCGCTGAAAATATGGAAAATTATGTTCTTGAACTGCCTAAGGTTGACCTGGATAATTATCTGACAGCCGTTGAAGCAGACGGACAGGAAGTATATCTTACATTTGCTCATGATTTATGCTCCGGGAATCAGGCTTATTATTTGCGGGTGGAGAAGATAACAGACTTAACCGGTAACCGGATCAATAACCTGGGTAATAAAACATATTTCACCTTGACAAATAGCTCGCTTGAAAATATGGTAACATACCCAAACCCTTTTTATACGGGAAAATATGAGGAATTTCGGTTTGCTTCGTTGCCTTTAGGGCAAAAAGGAGAGGTTTGGATTTATGAATTGACCGGAGAACAGGTCTATCATAGCAGCATATCACCACGCAGTATGCTGGAAAATTATTATGCCTGGGATGGCTGTAATAATCATGGTAAACAAGTATCTTCCGGGTTGTATTTTTATATATTACAGATAGGAGTGGAACTGCAACGGGGTAAGATTGCAGTGATAAATTAGGCCCTTTTACCCAGGAAAGGAGAATTAGAATGATATCATTAGACTGGAAAGAGCGTTTATGCAGGGATACAGAAGATTTTTACAGGACAAAGCTGCCGGAAAAGTTTTATGATATAGAGATTATCTATAATGCATATCCTTTGCGGATCAATAATAACATACCCGGAGAAGTAATCACCTATGTAGGTAAGCAGATAGCGTCCCGGATAGCCCATAATCCGGCAGATTATATTGATTTTTATGATTACATATTCTCTCATAAAGGAGAGAATGGCAAGGTTATTTTTGCCCTGATCATCAGTAGGGCTTTGCAAAATGAGCCAGGCATTTTTTTTCCATATCTGGAGAAGAAACTCTTTCAGTTGAAAGATGTGAAACTGGCAATAATGATCGTTGATAAGGCGATAAGTCCCCTGGTGCGCAAGGATCCGGCAAAATACCAGAAAATCATCATCAAATGGGCAAAGAAAGACCATCCGAGTTTAACTTTATGTATGCAAAAGCTGCTGGTGAAGATCATGCAGACGCATCCTGAAAACATCCCGGAAATATTCCAGCATCTGGAAGCAGGCTGGATGCAGGCAGACGAACCAATGATCAAGCTCAATATCGCGGTTCTCAGGGCAATATTTAAGATAGATCCGGACTTTTATTACGGGATATTCAATCATTACAAGCACAGTAGAGAACCTGTATTTGCCGAAATATTGACCGGTGCGCTTCTGGGCTATCATCCTGATATTGAAGAAGCAGTTAATTACTGGGCGCACAGCGGAAATGTTCATCTTAAAAAATTTGGTCTGTTAGGACAAAAATTTGTGAAGAAGAAAAGGACAAAATAATGGCTGATTATATCACAAAAGAAGGAATGCTGCGCCTGCGTAAAAGAATGCAGCATCTTATTGAGGTAAGATCGGAAGTAATCAAGCATGTAGTGGAAGCAAGGGAAATGGGTGATCTCAGTGAAAATGCCGAGTATCATGCCGCCCGTGAGAAACAGAATGCCGTCGAAAAGGAATATAATCATTTGAAAAAGAGAAGCAGTCAATTGATGGTTATTGATCCTGCCAGCATCTCCAAGGATTCAGCCAGATTCGGCGCACGCATAACGATGGAAGAAGTGAATGAAGGCACAATAGTCAAACTTCAGCTCGTTGGTATTGATGAAGTATATACCACCGAAGACGGTTATGAAAGAACATCCATCCTATCTCCCCGCGGCACAGCGCTCATTGGCAAAAAAGTCGGTGATGTCATTACGGTTAAAGCACCTCGCGGTGATTTCAGTTATAAGATATTGACTATAGAATAATAAACTGAGGGATATATGAAAAAAAGTGAAAAGTTAGTTAAAAAATTAACCTATAACAGGAAGAATTTCTGGGAAGAATTCAGTGATGAGTCACAATCCGCTTTCGATTTTTCCGAAGGTTACAAAGCGTTTCTTGATATCAGTAAAACAGAACGGGAAGCGACGCGTTTTTACGAGAAAATTCTCAAAGAGCATGGTTTTGCCCTGATGGACATTGAAGCCGGCGGCCAAAAATTTTACCGCACCGCCAGAGATAAAAATGTCGCTTTTGCTGTCAAAGGCAAAGCACCTGTCAGTGCAGGTATAAATCTTATTGTTTCCCATATAGACGCACCTCGGATTGATTTTAAGCAGTCTCCCCTGGCGCAGGACAGTGAAACGGGGCTGGGCATAATCAAAACCCATTACTATGGAGGAGTTAAGAAATATCAGTGGATGTCAACCCCCCTGGCAATTCATGGAGTTATTATTAAACAGGATGGCACAAAAATCAATATTTCTATTGGTGAAGCTGATGAAGATCCGGTATTTGTGATGCCTGACCTTTTACCACATCTGGCAAGAAATATTCAGTATAATGAGAAACTCGGTGCTGCCGTGAAAGCGGATAATATGAATATGATCTTCAATTCCATCCCTTATTTTGAGGAAGCAGATAAAGATGTGAAGAATGCCGTAAAACTAAATGCTTTGAATATTTTAAATCAAAAATACGATATAATTGAAGAAGACCTGCTCAGTGCGGAGATTGAGATCGTACCTGCCGGGAAAGCACGGGATGCCGGGATTGATAAGAGTATGGTTCTTGCTTATGGTCAGGATGACCGTATATGTGCTTATACATCTGCCTCAGCACTGCTTGATATTGCAGATGGTGAGTTTGAAAAGACGGCCGTTGTTTTTCTCGCTGATAAAGAAGAAATCGGTTCCGAAGGAAACTCCGGAGCCAGATCTGCTTTTATTATTGACTTCATTGCAGATCTGCTGGCAGCCTGCGGCGAAAAGAATGACAGCGTAACCCTGCGTAAAACCCTGTTGAACAGCCAGGTGCTTTCTGCTGACGTAAATGCTGCCATTAATCCCAATTTCCCCTCTGTTCATGAAATGCAGAATGCCGTACATCTGGGATATGGCGTAGGGATTGCCAAATTTACCGGTTCCGGGGGCAAAGGTGGTTCCAATGATGCCAATGCCGAGTTTAATGCCCATATCTTCCGCATTTTCAACAGTGAAAAAGTTTGCTGGCAATCCGGCGAACTGGGAAAAGTTGATGAAGGCGGTGGAGGCACAATTGCCAAATTCATGGCTGAATACGGCGCGGAAGTAATTGACTGCGGACCGGGAGTTCTGGGTATGCATTCTCTCTATGAACTCACCAGCAAGGCAGATATTTATTCATCTTACAAAGCTTATAAGACCTTTTTCCTGAAAGGTTAATAAATACAGGGGCAGTCACTTCAGTGTTTGCCCCCCATATTCTGGAGTGAAATAATGGCTAAAAAGATATTTTATGGAATTATGGTTTTAATTATTCTCAGCGCTTGTTCCGGAAACCGGCAACTGAAGCAGAGCAATGCCGCAGAAGCAATGAAAATTGCTGATGCCTATGTTGAACGAGGTAAATTAAAAAAGGCAATTCCCTTTTATGAGAAAATAATTAACGAAAGCAATTCCATTTTGATGGCTGAGGCCCAGATGAAACTGGCTGACTGCTATTTCCAGCGCCATGATTACATTGATGCCAGGTTTGAATATGAAGAATTCATTCGCAGATTCTCTGATTCACGAGATGTTGCCAAAGCCTTTTACAAGATCGGGGTCTGCTATTTTGAGCTTTCTCTAGCTCCACATTATGACCAGACGGAAACTTTTTCCGCTATAGATGCTTTCACCGAATATATTGACCGTTTCCCTTTCGACGAACGCAAAAAGGATGCCGTTGAATATATCAATAAATGCCGCTATAAACTGCTGGAAAAGAGATACTACAACGGCTATGCCTATTACAAGATATCAGATTTTCCTTCCGCACTGCTCTATTTTGAAGAAATTATCGCTCTGAATAACCTTAATGAACTGGATAAGAAATCACGCTATTATTCCACGATGATGTATATTGTGAGGGAAGATATTATAAACGCCAGCGAAATGGCTGAGACCTTCTATACGCGCTATGATAATACACCGGAAGCCCGGAAATTACGCAATAAGATCGCGAATCTCGAAAAGAAACTGCAGAAACGGAAAGATAAAGAATAAGATGCGTATCGGTATTCTGGGTGGTTCTTTCAATCCCGTCCATAACGGACATCTGGAAATTGCCCGGAATGTTTTGGATAGCGGTATAGTTGAAAATATCTGGCTGCTTCCCTCTTCTTTTCACCCTTTAAAAAATCACTCTATCTGCCTCAGTTTCGAGCAGCGGCTGCATCTGCTAAAAGATGCTGTTGCCGGTCTTCCTCAATGCTTTGTTTTTGACTATGATAATCAGGGTGATGCACCCAGTTTTACAGCGGTTCTCCTCCAGAAACTGGAGAATAGATTTCCGGAAATCGAATTTTATTTCATTATCGGTTATGACATTATACCCGAACTGAATAGATGGTATAATTACCCGTGGCTGCGGGATAATGCCCGGTTCATCATCATCAACCGACCGGGAAATTATGATCTGAGCGCTGCCGATTTCTTAAAAAACAAACAATTTGTGGAAATGGCGCCGCAGGATATTTCATCATCAGAAATCAGAGAACTAGTCACCACCGGAAAAAGCATCAATGGATTAGTTCCTCCCCAGGTTGAGCAGGAAATAATAAGCTTATACCATAATACTTAAAAAATCCGGATCAGGACAGCAAGATCATCCCTGGTCTTATTTTCGATTCACGAAGAAATAGTCACTCCTCCGCATCTGACCCAGGGCATCTTGAAATTTCCGCTATTGAGAACGTCACTACTTACGCCTTTCACATCTTTAAATATTTCCAGCAGGTTACCGGAGATCATGGTTTCATTAACCGGATAGCTGATTTTGCCATTTTCAATATAGAAGCTGTTTTTGGCTACGCCTGAAAAGTCACCGTTAATACTGGGGTTTCCACCGGCAAAGCGCACGACCAGCAGTCCTTTATCAATTCCCTTGATCATATCTGCCAGTTTATCTGTACCCGGTTCCAGCACAAAACAGCCGCCGGCTTTGCTCATGGGCAACCCGGTTTTCCGTGAGCCAAAATGGCTGAGCAGGTAGTTTTGTAGGACGCCAGCGGAAAAAATATCAACTTTCTCGGAGCGGAATCCGTCACCGGTTACAAAATAGCCGCCAGCCAGATCGGGATCAGTAGGATAACTGCTCAAGTTGACAGCTTCGCTGAGTACTTTTTCACCGATCCTGCCTTTTAGAATGCTGTTATTAGTTATGATCATGCGATCCGTAAGCTGTGTATTAACCAGAGAACTGATAAATTCATCAACCATGGTGGGAACCAGAATGACATCACCGGTAAAGGTTGCCGGCACAGGTTTACATTCCAGAGAGCCGACGGATTGTTCAATCAATTCCTGCAGCAGGGAAACATCCCAGTACGATTTCTGCAGATCAACATAGTTGCCGTAGGTATAGTTAAAAGAACTTACTTTTTTACCTTCGCGTGCCGAGAACATTGCCACGTATACGTAGCCTCCGCGCGTCTGCTGAAAATCAACCCCATTGGAATTATAATAGTACTGGGTGGAATAATAATGCGTAATATTGCCTTCCAGTCTTAAGCCCGGGTATTTTTTAGAGCATTCCTCTTTAAAAGTATCAATTAGAAAATACATTCTATCGCGATCTGCCGTTTCAGGTCCCAGATGAAAAACTCCGCTTTCCTGCCACGGTGCAATATCATAAGCCGGGTCCGGCTGTGAATTTTCCGCATCTGCCATCACGCTGTCCATAGCTTTTGATATTGCAGCTTCATTGAGCTGATTAAGGCTGATATTCGCTTTTTTATTATCCTTAATTACCTTGATATAGAGCGTAGTTTCCGTAAAGGAGCGCAGCAGATCTATTTCATTGAATTCAAATTGTAATTCCTCCATCTGCGAAACATCAGCGGTAACGGCAACCTTATCCGCACCCCGCTGCTGCAGATCGCTGATGATCTTGATACATAATTCTTTCATATTCATGCCTTACCTCCAATATTAACACGGCAACGGACGGCAGGTCCACCCATGCCAACCAGTATGTTCTGCTTTTTCCCGCAAGTACCTGTATTGAATTTATAGTCATCAGAAATTGCCGTCACTGATTTCAAAACATCAAATGCTACTCCGGAAATGGTAGTGTCCTTGAGCGCTTTACCTAATTTGCCCTGCTTTATCTCGTAACCCTGCACAACTCCAAACATAAATTCGGAAGTCGTATCCGCCTGTCCGTTTGATGATTTTATCAAATAATAACCGTCATCCACTCCGGCGATCATATCTTCCAGTTTGGAATTACCCGGCATGATCATGGTGTTTCGCATACGGATCAAGGGTTCGTCAAAGTAAGAATGGGCACGGGCATTTCCTTTTGGCAGCATGTTCATTTTCTGTGCCGAAGCGCGGTCATGCATAAAATCCTGCAAAATACCGTCTTTTATGATCACCACGTCTTCTGCCAGAACTCCTTCATCATCCATAAATACAGGCACCGGGCATAATTTACCTTCATAAGTATGGGCAATATCAACCAGGGTAACCTGTTCGGAGGCAACTTTCTCACCGAGGAGGTCTCCGGCAACCGAACCTTTCATAACCAGATCAGCCTCTGTGGTATGCCCAATTGCCTCATGTGACAAAATACCTGCCAGATCAGCATCCATAACCACGTCATGCATCCCGGGCTGCGGATATACTCCTTCTGATTTACGCATCAGATGCTCATATAATTCATCAATTTTCTCAAAATATGTTTCCACCGGCTGCAGGTCATCTTCAATAAAGCCAAAGCCACCAAAAACATCATATAACGAAGTAGGATCACCACTCTTATTGGTCGTGAGGCTGATCACCAGATTATAAAGGGGACGGTTCAGATGAAATTCGCTGCCGGCGGCAGTAAGGACTTTTTTCTCCACATCGCTGCTGATCAATGTCAGGCTGCGCATATTCAATTCCGGATATTTTTTCAAAATATATATATCAAGTTCGCGCAGATATGCCAGTTTACGGTTGGTGCCCCAGGCAGTATTCTCTGGTAGATATAACCAGTTTCCGCTTTCCTTAATCGCGGAAATCGGAGCTAAGGCCTTATTCTGCTTCCCGGAAAGCCATTTATATTTATCTTCTGTGGCTTGAAAGGCTTTTTTTATCTGAGCATCAGTTATCTCTGCCGCTGAGGAAAAGCCCCAGATGCCGCCTCTGCCGAGACGTACGGAAAATCCCTCCGAACTATTGCTGCTGTTGGTATCAACGTCACCATTCAGCAGATTCAGATACATCATCTGATTCCGGTGTAAACGAAGTTCTCCATATTCGTTGAAAAATGTACTATATTTCATCAAATCAAGCTCAAACATGCGACCTCCTGCTGTTTTTTATTACTAATCAGTGCAATTTCCATTCCAGTTGTGGTTACGGGAGTTATATATATCGGACACATCCAGATGTTTCCGGCTAAAAAAGTAATATGCTGCTATGAACACGTTGTGTGACGGACAAAGTAATTCTAAGTATTTTCAACGGGAACTGAAATCCAATAAACGAGATATGGAAACTGATACCCTGGGTTTGGGTACTGGTACTAATACCATATCATGGTTACTCTGGCGGTTTTAATAAAGGGGCAGACACACAGGTCTGACCTTACAATGGACAGGTGGGACAAATCAGGAGGATAGATCTATCTACTGAAATTATTTTTTCACCCATAAATGAACAATGAATTGATAATATCACATTATAACAAATGTTCTAATTAGTGATGATAAGTGGCAATATTGAATTGGTGTCATTTAGAAGCCACTGCATCCCCACAGCATCCTCTCCCTAGGGACATAAGAAAGATGTATATAGTTATAAGAAAGTAAGATAAGGTTATAAAAAGGGGAATTTAGGGAGAAATTTGCGAAAAAAAGGCTACGTAAGTTGAATTGATTAAAAAGAGAATGAACGTATGATATAGTGAGAAGTGAGAAGTGAGAAGTGAGAAGTGGGTCGTGAGAAGTGAGAAGTGGGTCGTGAGTCGTGTTCATTCCCCATGCTGCGCACTGGTGAACGTTCACTTACAATTTTGAATCATTTTAGTAATTTTTAATTTCGTGACTTGACTTCCTGGGATTAATTTTATTTTTTATACTCTGAACCGAGGAGGCACTATGCATAAGAAAATCTATGATCTACTGGCCAGCGTGTTTGGATATACCGAGTTCCGCGATCTGCAGGAAGAACTTATCGAAAACATTCTGGATGGCAAAGACAGCCTGGGTATAATGCCCACGGGCAGCGGAAAATCACTTTGTTACCAGCTACCGTCCTTGATCTTACCCGGAATGGTCATCGTAGTTTCACCCCTGATCAGTCTCATGAAAGACCAGGTTGATCAATTGCGGGAACTGGGGATAAAAGCCACTTTTTTGAATAGTTCGCAGGACCGCTGGGAATATGAGGAAACCATTGCCGCGATTCTGGCAGGCAAATTCCGACTGCTTTACGTGGCACCGGAAACACTGCTGCTGGAGCGTACCCTGAACGTGCTACAAAGCCTAAAAATAAGCCTGATCACCATTGATGAAGCGCACTGCATTTCGGAATGGGGACATGATTTCCGTCCGGAATACCGCCAGTTGACCATTTTGCGGGAAAAATTCCCTGATTCCATCATTCTGGCTCTAACTGCCACTGCCACAAAACAGGTACGCCACGATATTGCTCACATTCTCGGTATTGATCCGGCGAATATATTCATTTCCAGTTTTAACCGTCCCAACCTTTTTCTGGAAGTGGATATTAAAACAGATGTACTGCGCCAGATACTGGATTTCATTAAAAAGTTCCCGCAGCAGTCCGGCATTATTTATTGTTCCACGCGTAAGCAGGTGGATACACTCACCCGTGAATTGCAGCAGCGTAATTATTCCGTGCTGCCTTATCATGCAGGGCTCACAGATGCCCAGCGCTGGGAAAACCAGGAAAAATTCAGTCGTGATGATGCACTGATCATGGTGGCAACCATCGCTTTCGGGATGGGAATAAATAAACCGAATGTTCGCTTCATAATGCACAGCGACCTGCCAAAAAACATTGAAACCTATTATCAGCAGATTGGGCGTGCCGGGCGTGATGGTGAACCGGCTCAATGTCTGCTGCTTTTTAATTACGGAGACATCGGCAAGATCAAGTTCTTCTTTCAGGAAAAGTCGGAAGAAGAACTGATTCATGCTAATAATCTGCTGACGGAAATGATCCGCTATTGCGAAGCAGACGTTTGCCGGCGCGTACTACTCCTGAAATATTTTGGCGAAACTGCCGCTGCAGAACATTGCGGCAATTGTGATAACTGCCAGCTTTCCGAACAGGAACTGGAAGACCTGACCCTGCCAGCGCAGAAATTCCTATCCTGCATGTGGCGCACCGGTGAACTTTACGGGGCGAATTATATAATTCAAGTTTTACGCGGTTCGCGTGACCAGCGCATTTTAGCCCGGCATCATGAGGAACTTTCCACCTATAATATCGGAAATGAATTAAGCAAAAATCAGTGGCTGGAACTTTCCGGCAAACTGCACAGCGGCGGCATTATCCGTCGTGAAGAAGAGCATGGCTCACTGAAACTAACTCCCAAAGCCTGGGATATTATGAAAAATAATGAGAAACTGCTGGGTAAACTGCATCAAGAACATAAACCGGACAAAGTAGAAACACGGGATTACGACGTGGAACTCTTTGAGATCCTGCGCCGGGAAAGGAAACGCATTGCCGATGAAAAGAGGGTACCGCCTTATGTGATCTTTGCAGATAAATCTTTGCAGGATATGGCAATATATTATCCGCAGACTGAGGCAAGCTTTTTACAGATGCACGGGGTTGGTGCTGCTAAATGCGCGGCGTATGCTCAAGTTTTTCTTCCGCTCATTAGTGACTATGCCCGGGAAAAAGGCAAAACGGAAATCTTCAAAGGTATCCGCACCCTGGCTAAGAAAAGGTTCGAGGAAGTCAGTGAAAAATTTAATCAGGGCCTGACCGTGCCGGCACTGGCGATTGAGTATAACGTTATTGAAGACACCATCGTCAAACATCTGGAAAGATATGTTCAGGAAGGAAACAGATTGCAGCGTGTACCCGGAAAAGAGGATAATTTCCCCACCTCGGAAGAAGTGGAAGATCTAATGAGATTATTTCACCGACTTGGCACCGGCTTTCTTAAACCGGTTTACGATGCTTACGAAGGCAAAGCAGGTTACGATCTGCTCACTAAAGTGCGTCTTCTTATGGAGTGCATTAGCTCCCGCTAATGCATCGAGCCGCCAGGCGAGAGTATGTAGCTTAATCATCTTGATTAAGTTTTTAAAATATCAATCTGGAAAGATTGATCTACATAATGCATCGAGCCAGCTGGCGTGAGTATGTAGCTTAATCATCTTGATTAAGTTTTTAAAATATCAATCTGGAAAGATTGATCTACATAATGCATCGAGCCAGTTGGCGAGAGTATGTAGCTTAATCATCTTTATTAAGTTTTTTAAAATATCAATCTGGAAAGATTGATCTACATAATGCATCGAGCCGCCAGGCGAGAGTATGTAGCTTAATCATCTTGATTAAGCTTTTTAAAATATCAATCTGGAAAGATTGATCTACATAATGCATCGAGCCGCCAGGCGAGAGTATGTAGCTTAATCATCTTGATTAAGTTTTTTAAAATATCAATCTGGGAAGATTGATGGTTATAGTACTCCATAAAAGGATTGACAGTCAGAGGCGGATTTGTGCAGGTAAGATAAATTACAGATCTGGTTGAGGTATGTATTTGAATAAATATGATGTAATCGTGGTGGGAGCGGGACATGCGGGCGTGGAAGCGGCAAGTGCTGCAGCTCGGATGGGGGCTGAAACTCTTTTATTTGTGATCAAATTTGAGAGCATTGCGCGGATGAGCTGTAATCCCACTATCGGGGGACCGGCGAAGGGTCATCTGGCTAAAGAAATTGACGCTTTGGGCGGATTGATCGGCAAAGCGGCAGACAGCACCGGAATTCAGTTCCGCATGCTGAACCGCAGTAAGGGTCCGGCAGTCTGGGCGCCGCGCTGTCAGAATGACCGCGGATTATATACCCGTTTTATGACTGAGGAACTGGAAAATACGGATAATCTTTTAATAATGGAATCTACGATTACAGATATTATAGTAGAAAAGGGAATTGTAACGGGAGTACGCTCGCATCTGGGACAGGAATATTATGCACCACGGGTGATAATCTGTGCCGGAACATTTCTGCGGGGCAGGGTATTTGTGGGTGATATATCATATCCGGCAGGACGGGCAGGTGAACCGGCAGCTAATGAGCTTTCGGGTTCTCTGGAAAAGCTGGGACTGCATCTGGCACGATTTAAAACAGGAACACCCCCGCGCATAGATCTGCGTACAGCAGATATCAGTAAAATGGATCTACAGCCCGGAGACGAAAATCCGGAAGGCTTTACTTTTTACCGCGATATTGAGCTGAAAAACCTGGTGGACTGTTATTTGACCTGGACAAATCCGGAAACGCACAAGATAATCAGCGATAACCTGGCAAAATCATCATTATATGGCGGATTTATTAGTGGCACGGGACCGCGCTACTGTCCTTCTTTAGAAGATAAAGTAGTGAAATTCAAAGAAAAAGAGCATCATCACGTATTTATTGAGCCGGAAGGCTTAAATACTTACGAAGCTTACGTGAACGGCGTTTCCAACAGTCTGCCGCCACACGTGCAGAACCAGATGATCGCTTCCATTACGGGTCTGGAAAAAGCCCGCATCATGCGTTATGGCTATGCCATTGAATATGATTACGTGATACCTGATAATCTGAAAGCGACCATGGAAACGAAAAAGATCAAAGGATTATATCTGGCGGGCCAGATCAACGGCACCAGCGGCTATGAGGAAGCAGCAGCGCAGGGTATTGCTGCCGGGATAAATGCCGTATTAAGTCTGGACGGAAAAACGGAATATTTTGACCGTTCGCAGAGCTATCTGGGCGTTTTGCTTGATGATCTGGTGACCAAGGGTACAAATGAGCCTTACCGTTTATTCACATCTCGCTCGGAATACCGGTTATATCTGCGGCAGGATAATTCCGATGACCGCATGATGCCGACTGGTTATCGATTAGGACTGGTGAGTGAAAAACGCTGGCAGCGTTATCAAAAAGCAAAAGAAATACGGGAACGTGAAATAGAATTTTTAATGAAAACCAGTACGGGCAAGCATGAAGACTTGAAAGAGCCAACGCGGCTGATCAACCTGCTAAAACGTCCGCAGATGACTTATGAAGATCTGGAGAAATATGGCTATACAATACCTGCTGATCTAACGCCATCCATCCGTAACCGCATCCTGCTGGAAGTGAAATATGAAGGCTATTTCCGGCGGCAGTTGCGGGATATTGAGAGATTTGAACGGATGGAACTTTCTCTGCTGCCCGAAAAAATTGATTATATGCAAATAGACAGTATCGCCTGGGAAGCAAGGGAAAAATTGAACCGCATCAAACCGGCATCAATCGGACAGGCAGCACGGATACCGGGAATAAACAGCACAGATATCAATGCTTTAATTGTTCATCTGAAAAAGAACAGGATGGGATAATGAAAACCGCCTATTTACTGATAATCGTTTTAATCCTGCTGCTGACAGGATGCGCGGCACAGGAAAGGGAGATCGTAATTGAAGAACCCGAAAGCAGAACACGTATCATGGAAATACCAGCCTGGTTTCTGGAACTACCCGCAGGAGATTACGTTATCGGCATATCAAAATTAAGCTTTATGAACCTGGAAATGGAAATGGCAGCTTTCCAGAATGCCGTTGTCAGTTATTGCCGCAATCACAGCAGTTACATCGTGAATAATCAGGCGATCAGGGAAAGCGAAATATTAATGGCTTCTGGTGAGGCGAGATTTCGCGTGATCGTGAGTAGTGAACCGCAAATGCTGCAGGCAGCCAGTGAGAAGCTGGTTAAGCTGGATAGTTTCTGGTTTTATGATAATTATATCGGACTATATGGCTGGGCAGATGCTGCTTTTGATAAACGCAGGCTCGGGATCGAGATCATCGAAGAACCGGACGCGGCAGAGCCCGAATGGTATTCTGCCGAACTGCGGAGAAATGAGGATAAATTAACGGCAGCAGCAGCAGGAATATCTTTTGATGCCATCAGTGCCTGGGCAAAAGCGCAGGATGCGGTGCGCATCAGGCTGGCAGAATATCTGGAAACAGATGTGAGCGGAAGCGTATATCATATTAATGAGATGGAGGATAGATTGATAACTCTGGAAACAACAAAAAGAATGGGTGCCATGAATTTGAAGCGATGCTATATGCGGCGCTATCTGGGCAGCGGTGGTCCGGGATATACTGTATATCTGCAGATGGAGATGCAGTTATGAAGATCATAGCAGTAATCCCGGCAAGATGGCAGTCCAGCAGATTTCCCGGAAAACCTTTAGTGCTGCTGAAGGGTAAATATATTATCCAGCATGTCTATGAGCGGGTGCTAACAAGCGGTATTTTTGCGGAAGTGATCGTGGCGACTGATGATGAGCGGATATTGAAGGCAGTAGAAGAATTCGGCGGAACAGCGGAAATGACATCAATTGATCTGCGCAGCGGAACCGATAGAGTGGCGGAAGTATGCCGGAAACATGATTTTGAGATAGTGGTCAATGTGCAGGGGGATGAGCCCTTTATCACGAAAGCACCTCTGCAGAAACTGGTTTCCGCATTCGATGATCCGCAGGTGCAGACGGCGACTTTGATGAACAGGATACTTGATAATATTGATGACCCCAACCAGGTGAAAGTGGTATTTGATAAAAATCATAATGCCCTCTATTTTTCCAGAGCAGCAATTCCCTTTGAACGAGATAATGAGCATAAGGCAGAATTCTGGGGACATATCGGGGTATATGCATTCCGCAAAGAAATGCTGGAAAACTTTGTGAAACTACCGCAAAGCAGACTTGAAAATCTGGAAAAGCTGGAACAGTTGCGCTTACTGGAAAACGGCTATTCGATCAGAATGGTGGCAACGGAATATCAGGGCTGGGGAATTGATACTCAGGAAGATCTGATTAAGGCGATTAATAATTAATAATTAGTGATTTGCCGAGATCGAAGACTTCTATGAGGGCTTTTTGGAAGGCGGGATTATTTTCCGGCTGGGATGTGACGCCATAGGAATGAATGAAACCCATGCCGGTGAAGCTGGCAATTCTCTGCAGACTTTGTTTCACGATATTAGCGCCGGAAGACTCAAAATCGGGCGCACCGAATGTAGTGAGAAAAACTATCTTTTTGTTTTTAAGTACCCGTTTATCATACTTCATGGCATATAGCCGGTCTATATATGTTTTCATCTGGGCTGTCATATTCCACCAGTATATGGGTGTGGCAAAGATGAGGACATCAGATTTTTCCACGCAGACATATAACAGTGACATATCATCTTCGAGGATACATTTACTGTCATCAGCGTTTTTGCAGGCATTGCAGGCGTTACAAGGTGCAATATTCAGATCAGCGAGAATGACATTTTTGATAACAGCGTCCGGATGAGCATCCAGTACGCCACTGAGATATGCAGAAAGCAGAAGGGCAGTGTTCCCGTTTTTATGAGGACTGCCGAGAATTGCAGTAATTTTAATATATACTCCCGTTATGGATTATGCGTATCAGTTTTTAATGTCGGGACTGTCAGTAATCCGGCATTGCAGGCAGTTATTGATCATTTTCAGATAATTTGAAAAAACCTGTTCGGGAGTGGAATCATATTCAGAAAGCAAGGTATCCTGCCTGGTGGCGATGGAATGAATGATACCGAGATTTTGACCCCAGATGATAAGCAATAACTGTTTAGGAGTGAAAGTGGAAAGAATAGAACCATCCTGAACGCCCAGTTCAATTGCTTTCAACATCAGATCAAGATTAGCATCATGAAGTGTTTTTGCCTGAATACCGAAAGAGCCAAGGTCTGCGGCAAATTTATGAGAATTGGCATTATGACAATAGGTGATATCGAAAAAAATGATATTTTCAAAGGATTTCCGGTAATTCATATAGAAAGTAAAGAAAGTGTTGATAATGGTAACGGTCTTTTTTAAGCCATTAACATCCAGAGCACAGATATCGGTAATTTTTGCATTCAGTCTTTTTAATGCCTTGAGAGTAACAGCATTAAAAATATCATTTTTATCAACGAAATACTGGTAGAGATTTCTTTTACTGTAGCCGGCTTCCTTGGCAATAAGATCAAGAGTCGTGGCTTCGTAGCCATTTTCATTAAAAAGCTCTTCGGCAATATCCACAATGCGGCTTTGTTTCGAGCGTTTTTCCCATTCCTTACGTTTCTTTATTTCCAAAATTACTCCTTGAACGAACCTGAATGATATTAAAAAAAAGGAGTATTAATTCTGTCAAGTATGAAATGGGGCTTAAGTAAAAGCAAAAACGAGAAAAAATAAAACCAGATCGAGAACCGGCAATTCGTAACAACCTGTAAACCTATTCATTAGATGGAAGAAAAGATTAGGTCATTGTATCAGATTTCACTAAGATGAAATTTATTCTTGACAAGAGAGCAGAAACTATATTTTTAAGGTAAATAAAAAATATCAGGAGTTAAAGATGGGCAAAGTATCAATTACATTGAATGGTTCAGAGGTTAAGAACATTTATCCCACAGTGACAATAGGTGTTTCGGCGGCAGCGAGTGGTGATGACGTGATCATTTTCATATTGCCGAGTGCCTTACCGGCATTTGTCAAAGGTTACATGGAGAAGATGAATGAAACTGCAAAGAATCTTCCTGATCTTATTGAAATGATGGAAGGTCTCCAGATGCTGGGAGCACGGTTCCTGGTTTGTGAGCTGGGATTTGGAGTACATGGTTTAAAAGAAGAGGATCTGATAGAAGGCTTAGAGGTAGTGGGAGCAACCACGTTTGTAGCAGAGGCGAGTGGTTCGGATCTTTGCTTCTCATTTTAATAATCAATTGGCGGGAAAAGGAAAAAAGAGATAAGGTATGGACTTAGTCCATAACATTATGGAGAGAAAAAGTTCTGCAGGAAAATACGGAACAGGAGTATTTTCAGCAAGAGCTATAATAGAAATCAAGAAAACAGCGCTTTCAGTAATGAGATACGCTGTTTTTTATTTTTCAGGAAAGATTTCACAAGCCGATAAAAAAACTGAAGGAGAATTATTATGCAAGTTGATGAAAGTTTAGACTGCAAAGGACTTTCCTGTCCCATGCCAATCATTAAGTTAAGCAAGGCTATCAAGAAGATGGCAAGTGGTCAGGTTCTGGAATTACTGGGAACAGACCCAGGTTCCAAGACAGATATTCCCGCCTGGTGTGAAAAAACCGGGAATGTATTTTTAGAACAAAAAGAGGAAGATGGCGCATTCAAGTTTTACATAAAAAAAGGTTAAAAGGGAGCAGCCATGTTCAAAAAGGGAATTTTAAGGGAGTTATTTGACAGTCTTTTCAGCAAGACCTGGCCGATGTGGATAGGCGGGATCCTGCTGGCGGTGTTGAGTACACTTCTATTTGTGATCAAGTATCCCTGGGGAGCAAGTGGTGGTTATGTTAATATCGGGCAGAATCTGTTTCACTGGCTGGGAGTATCCTCGTTGGGTACAAACACGCCCATAAATCTGCATACTGTAGCGCTTCTTAATATCTTCATAATATTAGGAGCGTTCGTATCCGCTTTATTTTCGAGGGAATTCGGCATCAGAGTTGCCCCGGTGGGCGAACTGGTAAAAGGATTTATCGGTGGTGGTTTAATGGCGATTGGTTCCACAGTGGGAATCGGCTGCACAACCGGGGGATTTTTTTCAGGCGTAGCGGCTTTATCCGGCGGTGCCCTGTTTTTATCATTGGGATTTCTGCTGGGGACGATAGTGGCGTTAAAGTACATCCTCTGGGAAATGGAAGCATTACCCGGAATAAGTATGGGTAAATCCTGCACATTACTGCCTGGATCCCAGCCTAAAACCGGTTGGCAGAGATGGCTGGGCTGGATTTTAATTCTGGCAGTGCTCTGGGTAGTGCATCATTATACCAGTCAGGGAACCAGCACGATGAAAGTTCTGGGTTGGCATATACTTATAGGCTTAATACTGGGAATAATACTGCAGCGTTCGCGTTACTGTATCGTGCGTGCCTTCAGGGAACCTTTTATGACAGGAGAAGCCACAGCACCGGTAGCAATTATTATCAGTGTGATTGTAGCTCTGTTAGGATTTACAGTGATCAAATATTTTGGCGTAGGTAATGCCGGTGAGTTATCAGTAAGAGCCATCGAGTTGAAATCAGTTTATGCCAACTTCTGGTTACGGGCCTTGATCGGCGGTTTCATATTCGGACTGGGCATGACCATCGCTGGTGGCTGCGCTGTGGGAACATTATGGCGAGCAGGGGAAGGACATGTGAAGTTATGGTTTTCGGCAGCGGGTTTTGCCATACTTGCGCCTGTATCAAAAGGTTTTATTGTACCCTGGGTAATGAAAATCATCCCGGAATCAACGAGCAAGGAGCTATTTTTACCAGATGTTCTTGGTTATACCGGAGCCGTGATCCTGGTACTATTTATCCTGTTGCTTTGGTATATTTTTGTGAAATGGAATGAGAAAACCGGCAAGTTTTCGGCATTATAAAGGGAGGAAACAATGAAAAAACTAATAATATTGATACCACTTGTTCTCCTTCTCTTAATTGCCGGCTGTGGACAAGGATTTTCGGAAGGCGGATATTTTGCCAATGGTAAAGCTCTGGCAAATGAAGTAAAATCTGATATAACAGAAATCAGCCGTGATGATCTGATGGCGATGATGGAGCAGGGAAAACTGCGTGTATTAATTGATGTAAGAGAACCGGGTGAATATGCGGAAGGCTATATCAATGAACCTGATGAAGAAGGCGAATATCCTTATGCTGAAACGTTTACGGTGAACATCCCGCGCGGCATACTGGAATTTAAGATCGACAGCCAGGATTACTGGGATGATGAATTATGGCTGGAAATGCCGACTAAAAACGAAGAAATAGTTCTTTACTGCCAGGCTGGTGATCGCAGTACTTTAGCAGCCTTTGCCTTGAAACAACTCGGATACAAAAATGTGAAAAGCCTGAAAGGCGGATATAGAAAATGGTTAGATCCGAATGCACCTGAAGAAGAAGCTGTAAAAAGCTCAGGTGGCTGTGGATAATAAAAAGGAGAAAAGTATGAAAAAGAGTATTAGGTTTTTGTTAATTGCCCTAATTCCGTTAATGATGATTTTTAGCTGTTCAAAGGATGAAAACAGTGAAAGCAACTTTGAATTGCTGATCAACTATATGAACAGCAATGGTATGACTATTGATGAGCTTCTCACCAGTTGGATAGTGGCTCCAGATTCAACACTTTATGCAAATATTGCTGATTATTATGTGATGGATCTGCGTAGTGGTGACTATAAACCTGCAAATGGTATTCCTGATTATGATGATGGTCATATTGAAGGTGCCGTATTGACTTCTTCAGCAACAATTATAGCTGATGCTGCAGCCTCAGATGGCAAACCAATAATTGTTGTCTGCTGGACCGGACAGTCAGCCGGATTTAACGCTATGGCATTGCGTTTAAGCGGTTATGATGCCAGGGTATTAAAATATGGAATGAGCGGCTGGCATACTGATTTTGATATGTGGTCAGCTAATACTGCAACAATAGAAACTGACAACTGGGTAGCGGCACCAGGCAGTATTGCAGAAGATATGACTTATGGCTATCCGGAACTGGATGTTACAGGTGAAACAGGAGCGGAGATTCTGGCAGAAAGAGTTGCCGCGATGCTTGCTGGCGGATTTAAAGGCGTTAAAGCTATTAATGAGGGAGCTGGAGTTCTGGAAGTGCCGGAGAATTTCTTCATCAACAATTTCTGGAATGCCTCAGATGTGGAGACTTATGGAAATATCGCGGGTGCACATCGCATCAAACCTCTTGAACTTTCAAAACTTGATCCTGACAAACAAATCGTAACCTATTGCTGGACAAGTATGACCTCATCAGTGGTTTCCGCTTATCTTACAGTGCTTGGTTATGATGCCGCAAGTTTGAGATTTGGTGTAAATAGTATGATCTATGACAATCTGGCATCTGACAAACAGTGGCATGGTTCTGCGGATTTTCCATACGTCACAACACCATAATCAGTTAATTCAATATGGGTCAGGGCAACAAAGCCTTGACCCCATTTGAAAGGTTAGAAGGAGAAATTATGAAATATAGAATATTATTCTTAATGTTTCTTTTTACGATAGCGAGCCTGGTTTATGGTCAGGGCTGCATGAGTGCTTCCTCAGATGAAGGCGTGAATGTGGTCGGTTATTTGCAGGCACAGTATGAATACCAGTTTGGCGAGAATGAAGACACAAACACTTTTACATTTAACCGTGCGCGTATGGGTCTGGTGGGAAATATTCCTTATGATTTCAGCTATTATATCATGTTTGAATTCAGTCCCAATAAAGAAGGAGCACCCTATTTATTAGATGGATTTATCACTTATTCACGTTTTTCACCTTATGTAAGTTTATCTTTGGGACAATTCAAATCACCTTTCAGTCTGGAACTGAATACGCCTTGTCAGGGACTTTATACAGTAAAACGTTCTGAAGTAGTCAATGTGCTGGCAAGTCCTGATAGAGATCGCGGTATAATGTTTACCGGTAATTATAATGATCTGGTAAAATATTCATTTGCCTTCATGAATGGAACCGGCAGAGAAAGTCTGGATGATAATGAAAACAAGACCTTTGCCGGAAGAGTTGTTGTAAGTCCGATTGAATATGTAAATCTGGGAGTAAGCTACAAAACTGGAACGTCATTATCACCTGATCCTACTATAGAAGAAGAAGATGAGAAGACCAGAACGGCTTTCGACCTGGAACTGACATACAATGATTTTCTGTTTCAAGGTGAATACATCGTGGCAGAAGATATCGGATCACATCTGAAAGGCGGCGGAGACTGAGGGGATGCTCCCGAGGTGGTCCTCGGTTCAGCTAATTATGCCGGTTTCTGGGCACAACTTATGTATATGACACCCTGGAATTTACAACCGATAGTAAAATATGAACAGTATGATCCTGACACGGATAAAGAAAGCAGTTCCAGTGTTTTAGCTTTGCACAAAACAACAACCTTTGGCATCAACTATTACTTCAACGACTGGACGCGCTTGCAGTTGAACTATCTCTACAAGGCAGAAGAAGATTGGGAAGAAGCCAATGACGAGATATTGATGCAGTTGCAGGTAAAATTTTAACGAGAGGAGTTCGATATGAAGAGACTCATATTATTAATAATTGTTCTTCTGATCAGCATCCAGGTTTTTGCGGGTGTTGTCACCGCAAAAGAACTGGCAGACATGATGAAGAGCGAAAATGTGGTGGTTGTTTCTGCGCGTAATCCTTCAGATTATGCCAGCAAACATATAACTGGCGCAATAAATTTATACCCCAATGACCTGTATGCGGCAGAAGGTGTGGAAGCAATGCTTAAACCAGTAGCCGAGATAGCTAAAATACTGGGCGAGACAGGGATTTCTGCAGACAGCAAGATCGTGATCTATGATGATGGCTCTAATAAGGCTGCCGGAAGGTTATACTGGATTTTGAAATATATGGGCGCTAAAGATATGAGCATTCTCGACGGTCACATTAAAAGCTGGATGAAAGCACGCAAACCAGTAACAGCAAAAGCTACAGAAGTCGCTCCTGTTACTTTTAATGCTTCAGTAAATGAGAATATTTACGCTTCCATGGATTATGTGAGATCACATCTTGCTGACAAGGGTGTTTTGCTTGTGGATGTGCGCAGTCCGGAAGAATTTATGGGAAAAAACGAAGATGAAAAGTTGAAGAGAAAAGGGCACATTCCGGGAGCCATCAATTTTAATTATGTGCAGTTATTAAATGAAGATGAAACCCTGAAATCCAAAGAAGAAATCGCTGCTCTGCTGAAATCCGCCAATATCACCAGCGACAAGGAAATCATTCTTTATTGTGCCACTAGTGTGAGAGCCGGTATAGTATATGTAGCACTGACCTCTCTGCTGGATTATCCGCAAGTTCGGGTATATGACGGAGCATTTTACGAATGGGATTCTGATAGTTCTAATTTGGTGGAATAGATATTTGAGATCAGGGAGTGTATCCACTCCCTGATTTTTCCATTTACTGGGAGGATAGAATGTTATCAGGAAGATCATTAAGCTTTGAGGGTTTATACAATGAAATAATCAAGACTGAATTGTGTACTCGCTGTGGTGGATGTGTGTCATTTTGCAGTGCAAACAATTTAGGGGCTCTTGAGTTTGGGGAAGATGGATACCCGAGATTTGCTGATCAAAGTAAATGTCTGGAAGGGGGATTATGTTATCTTCTTTGTCCCCAGACAGGAATACTTGATGAGGAAATAAAATTTACACACAAGTGGAAATATCCTCAAGGCAACTGGGAAAAAATATTTTCATCACGATCAACTGATGCTAATATCCTGGCTGCTGCAACGGATGGCGGCGTTGTGAGTTCATTATTGACTTATATGCTTGATAATCATATAATAGATGGCGCAATAGTTTCCCATAATGATCAAGGCGTACGCACTCCGACAATAGCATATAATCGAGAAGATGTCATTAATGCTGCCGGTTCTTTTTTTACTGAAGCATTTCATCTTGATAAACTGGGCGACATCTATGCATCTAAGTATCAGGTGATAAGCGTAATCAATAAAATAACTACCAAAGATCGAAATGTCAAGAAACTGGCAATGGTTGGAACTCCCTGTCAAATTAATACTATCCGGAAAATGCAGGAGTTAAATATTGTTCCGTCAGATTTGATAATATTCACAATAGGTCTTTTTTGTATGCAGTGTTTTACGCTTGAAGATCTGTTGAAGCGTGATTTTGCAGCCAAACACAGCATCAATATTGAAGATATTGAAAAAGTTAATATCAAAGAAAAACTTATCCTGCAAATGAAATCAGGAATAACAATCAATATACCATTAGCGGAAATAGCACAAATCGCGCGGCCGGCATGTCTTTCCTGCTCAGATTTTTCCAACGACTATTCAGACATATCGGCGGGAGGATTAGGTTCAGATGATGGTTATACAACGATTGTGGTAAGAAGCACGATTGGCAGAGAAGTATATTCAGGAGCACTTAATCAAGGCTATATCGAAAACTCAGGAGGTGGATTCCTTTTTCAAGACGGTGCAGATAACAAGAAAATACAAACATTAATACATGATTTTGCCGAAAAAAAATATCAACGCTCCCAACAAAAGACTTGATACAGTTAAAATGAATTGTGAACGAATTTAAGGGGTGTCATGGAGCACTCAGAAATTATCTCAGTGGAAAATTTATTCTTGACAGATAATAAAATACTGATTTCTGTTTTAAGAAAGGAAAGTAAGTGAAAAAGAATGATAATATTGGAAAGATACAGGATAGTTTTAAAATGAATTGGATAATAGAAATTATTGATTATGAATACTTATTTAAGTATCATAGATCTGATTTAAAAATAGCTTTCCCAAAAAAATAACCGGAGGAAACATGGCCGTAAAGACATTAAATTGCGTCGGGTTAAAGTGCCCGCAACCGATTTTGAAAGTAGTTGCTTTTATTCCAAATATGGAAGAAGGTGATATTCTGGAAGTAGTAGCAGATTGTCCGTCATTCCCGACAGATATTCAAGCCTGGTGTAATCGTACTGGCAAGACATTAATGTTTTGCGCAGATGATGGCACGGGCACACATTCTGCTCAGATCCAGTTTTAGATCGGAAATATGCGTATTCGGGGTTTCCCGAATACGCATATAGAAATTTTAAAAAAAATAGAAATAAATATAGAGGTTTAATGGAAGAGCGAGAATTTCAACCACGGATAGTGGGTTTTTTGTGTAACTGGTGCACTTATGCAGCAGCGGACATGGCCGGGGCATCGAAAAAGGAAATATCGGCATCATTGAATGTGGTGCGGGTGATGTGTTCCAGCCGTATTGACCATAATTTATTATTGACCACCTATTTCAATGGGGCAGACGGCATACTGGTAGCCGGCTGACATCCGGGCGATTGTCATTACCAGGTTGGTAATTATTATGCAAGACGCCGGGTGGCATTGTTAAAAAAGGTTATGTCCACACTGCAGATCGAGCCGGAACGAATCCAGCTTTCCTGGGTATCGGCATCTGAGGGCAAGCGCTATATTGAGATCGTCAATGAATTTTCCGAAAAGATCAGAAAACTGGGACCTAATCCGATAAATAGTGATTTAAGATTTTAATTAGAAACTTAACAAATATAACAAGGAAAGCTTAATGAATCCATCAGATAAAATTCTGGTAATCGGTTCCGGCATAGCAGGCATGGAAGCGAGCTTGATGTTATCGAAAGCCGGGAAAAAAGTATATCTTGTAGAACGATTGCCCTTGATTGGCGGAAATGTGATCAAAACGGGAGAATCGTTTCCGAATATGGATTGTTCGACGTGTCTGGTAGCGCCAATTCAGCAGTTAATACTTCAGGATAAGAATATCACTGTATTAACGGTCAGCAAAGTGGAAAAAGTTATTGGCAAAGCGGGAAATTTTGGCGTATCCCTGACGAAGAAAGCCAGATATGTAAATATTGCCGCCTGTCTGGGCTGCGGGATGTGTTATCCGGTATGCCCGGTTAGTCAGCCGAATTTCTGGGAACAGGGACTGGTGGAGAAAAAAGCGATTTATGTGGAATGTGCCGGTTCGCTGCCAAACGTTCCGGTGATCGATCCTTCTTTATGCTTGCGGTTGAATGGCAGTGAGGAATGCAATCTTTGTGCTGAGACGTGTATATTTGGAGCGATAGATTTCAGTGAAAAGGATGAACTTCTGGAAGAGAATTTTGCGGCAATTATCGTGGCAACGGGATTTTCCACACTTGATGCCAGAATTATTAAAAATCTGGGATATGGAAAATTTGCGGGAGTTTATACTGCTTATGAAATTGAGCGTCTGCTGGCATCAAACGGACCAACCGAAGGCGTTATCAAGATGCGTGACGGTGAAAGAATTCCCGAAAAAATAGCGATCATCCATTGTGCCGGCAGAAAGGAAGTGGGCTATTGCTCAAACGTGTGCTGTTCATATCCATCCAGATATGCGCATTTTCTGACGGAAAAAGTACCGGGAGTGAAGATATTTGATATATATGGTGATCTTTGTTTTCCGGATAAAGCGTATCAGAAATTAAATTATGAAACCAGAAAAGAGAAAGCCGAATACCTGTTTTCAGCAGACCTGGAAAAACTGGAAATCAGTGAAGAAAGCGATAAATTAAAGATCAAATATCCTGATGCCGGTAATCAGCACAAAGAATTGCTCGTTGATATGGCTATATTGGCTGTAGCAATAACGCCGCCGGCAGGGCTGGAAGATCTGACTGAACTATTGGAAATTGAGCGCGATAAATACGGTTTTGTAAAAGCGGAAACCGGATCAGTGAATACGACCAGGGACGGAATTTATGTGGCGGGTTGTGCAACGGGACCGCGTGATATCCAGTCATCCGTGCTGCAAAGCGAAGCAGCGGTTGGACAGATTTTGAGATTTCTGCAGGATTAAGGTGGAGAAATGAGTGATAAGATAGGAATTTACGTATGCGAATGTGGGCCTAATATTTCCGGTAGAGTTGATATTGACCGGATCATCGCAGAGATATCAAACCTGGAAGAATTCAGTGATAAAGAACTGATAGTTAAACCGCATAAACTTCTCTGTTCCGTGGGTGGGAAAGCCTTTCTGGAAGAAGAGATAAAAAATAACGAACTTACGCATCTGGTATGCGCTGCCTGTTCCCCGCGCGATCATGACACCACCTTCATCAATGTCTGCAAAAAAACACAGCTTAATCCTTATATGTACACGATAGTGAATATTAGAGAGCAATGCGCCTGGATAATACCGGACAAGGAAAAAGCCACGGATAAAGCAATACAATATATTCGAGGCGGCATAGACAGAGTGCTTTACCAGGAGCCGTTATTTGAAAAACAACTGGAAAGCAATCCTGATGTTTTGATCATAGGCGGAGGCATGGCCGGGTTAACGGCAGCCCTGGTTCTGGCAGGGAAAAGCCGTAATGTTTATTTAATCGAAAAGACGAGTATTCTCGGGGGCAAAGCAGCCTTATTCAGTGAATTTTTACCACATCAGAGTGATATTGCCGACCTGAAAAATAAAATCAAAGAAGTGGAAAATAACCAGTATATCAGGATTTTTAGAAATACAGAATTAGAGAAGATCGTGGGATTTCTGGGTAATTTTGAGATCGTGCTGAAACAGAATCAGACCGGGGATACAACAGATCTTCTGGCAGGAGCAGTAATTCTGGCGAACGGTTATGAATTAATGGATGCCCGGGAACTTGATAATTTCAAATATACTGACGCGGATAACGTATTTACGGGATTGGAAATAGAAGAAATGCTGACCAGTCAGGGCAAGATCACCTTAAGGTCAGGAGAAAAGCCCCGCTCAGCAGCCTTGATCCATTGTGTGGGCAGAAAAGAGGCGGGTTACTGTTCTCAGGTCTGCTGTAATTATTTATTAAAAACAGCCGGATATCTGCTGAAGCAGGTGCCGGGAATTGAGATCATAGACCTGCATCAGGATCTTTGCCAGCCGCATACGGAAGACCAGGCTTATTTCGAATCATTTAAAGAAAAGGGGATGCAGTTTTGCCGGGTGCAGGAAGTGGCATTGGATGGCAATAAGATTGAATATGTAAATATGGCGGGTGAGAAAAAAGAAATTGCACCGGATATGGTAATAATTGCCCCGGCAATGAAAGCGACAGCGAGCAATGAAGCTCTGTCAGCTTTAACCAGCATCGATCTGCATGAAACGGGGTTTTTCCAGGAAGCGCATATTAAGATCAATCCCGTATCCACGAAAACAGACGGTATATTTATAGCCGGAGCGAGTCGCGGACCCTGCGATATCAGTGAGGCTATGATCCAGGCACAGGCAGCAGGCGGGAAAATATTAACCCAACTGATACCCGGGGAAAAGATCATTCCGGAAGTGAAAGTATCGGAAATCCTGGAAGCATATTGCACGGGCTGTAAAACCTGCCTGGACGTATGTGCTTACGGGGCAATATATTTTGATAACGAACGCGGGATTTCCGTGGTCAATGAAGCGATCTGCCGCGGTTGTGGAAACTGCGTGGGCAGTTGTCCCTCCGGAGCGTTGCGCAGCCGTCATTTCACTAATCTGCAGCTTTATCAGCAGGTGAAAGAAGCGCTGAGATAATAGACAGGAGAAATAATGGATAAATTCTCGAAAAAAGGGATAGAGCTAAATTCCGAGTCCGGTATTCAGGAAGCGATACGGCGTTTTTTTCAGGATGCTGAAAAGATATTTGATGCCGTTATGCTGCCCATGCGGGTTCCGGCAAAAGATTCCTATGCCTGGATCATGATCAAAGACCGGGAATATCTTAAAGATGCCACACCTATAGCCCCAATTATGCCGGTAAATGGAGCAAAAGCGCTGAAGCGTTTTACCAGAAAGGGTGAAGCAAGATTGAAAGTGGCAGCATTGATGCGACCCTGCGAGATCAGGGCTGCTGTGGAGCTGACAAAACTGAACCAGATAAACCTGGATGACGTGATCCTTTGCAGTTATGATTGTCCGGGTGCTTTGCCGATGCAGGATTATATATCGGAACCGGAAGCAGGAGAAGCAAAATTTCAGTATCTGCTGGATAACGATATCTGGAATTCTGCAGAAGTAAAACCTGTTTGCCGGATATGTGATAAATTTTCGCTGCCTGCCAGTGATCTTCACTTTGCGATTGAACAGGGGAAAGTGATCATTATTGCCAATAGTGAAAAAGGTGCGGAAATTCTGAAGGATATGAATCTGCCCGGCGCATATTTGCTGGAAAACTGGGATAGATCAATCCAACAGATAAAACAGAAAAGACTGGCAGCGAAAGAGCAGAATTTTGCTGAAACAAAAAATAAGATCGAGGGATTTGAAAAACTCCTGGAAACATTTTCCGTCTGTATCGGATGCCATAACTGCCAGAGCGCCTGCCCGATCTGCTATTGCCGGCAGTGTTATTTTGATTCGGTGACGGCAAAACCTAATGCCGATGTGGTGATGATGAAAATGGAACAGCGAGGCGGATTGACCCTGCCTATGGACCGCATCATGTTCCATACTGGAAGAATGGCGCACATGAGTCTTTCCTGCGTGTCCTGCGGACTTTGTTCGGATGCCTGCCCCGTGGATATTCCCGTGGCGGAGATTTTCAGTTATGTGGGCAGCCAGACACAGCAGGCATTTGAATATTGCGCCGGAGAAAGCCTGGGAGATGCCTTGCCGATGAAAGAATATAAAAGCGACGAGTTAAGCGAACTGAAAGCAATATTGAGTGATGCCACGGCACAGGAGGTGGCTGATGAATAAAATGATCACCATAACGGGCGACCGCGATGCCTATATGAAAGCCATGTTCAGCAAGCTGCTGAAAGAGGATGTCATCAGCGCCGTTTTTTCCTTAAGAAGATTAAAAAACGGGGTTGTGGATTACGGATTGACATCCTGCCTGGAAGACCTGGAAAATATTGAACCGTTTTATCCCTTGATGCCGGCAAATGCCGGTCAACTGCTGAGCAGATTTACACCCCTGAAAAAACCGCTCGCCGCCATCATTAAACCCTGCGAATTTCGTGCTTTTGTGGAAATGGCGAAGCGTCAGCAGGGTTCTCTGGATAATTTTCTGATCTTCACTTATGGCTGTGGAGGTGTTTATCCGCTTTTAGATAACGTTCATCACCGGATAGATGAAAAGCTTGCCGATTACTGGCAGGCCTGGAATGACCAGGATATTCCGGCAGGCGTGAGAGAATCCTGCACCGGGTGTGAGCATTTATATGCTGAAGAGTCAGATGTTTACCTTAATATAACAGCGAAAAGTGAATTGGAGATTTACGTACAGACGGAAAAAGCGGCAGAATTGCTGTCTAATCACTTGAAAGAGAGAAAGGATGGAGTATTCAATGCTGCCGTTCTGGAAGGATTGATCCAAAAAAGGGCTGCTGCCAAAGAAAAAATGTTTGCAGCCGTTGATACTTCGGAAAGCGGACTGGATGGCTTGATCGATATTTTTGGCAGGTGCATCGGCTGCCATGGCTGTAACAGCGTGTGCCCTATCTGCTATTGCGTGCTTTGCGATTTTGATTCCTTTAATTATGACTATAACCGTCCGATCCTGGAAAAGGAACTGGAACAAAAAGGCGCTCTGCGTTTACCGCCGGATACGCTATTTTTCCATTTAGGCAGACTTTCGCACATGAGCTTTTCCTGCGTGGGCTGCGGTATGTGTTCCGACGTGTGCCCGGCAGATATTCCCGTGGCTTCAGTTTTTAAGAGAACCGGAGAAAAAACGGCAGCGATGTTCAATTTCATTGCCGGCAGAAGCGTTAAAGAAGAAATCCCGGTCATGATATATAAAGAAGAAGAATTTCCGGAACTTGGAGAATAAAATGAAGGAAAATCCCAAAATATTAAGTTTTTTATGCAAGTGGTGCTCCTATACGGGAGCAGATCTGGCAGGTATAAACAGGATGCAGTATCCCACGGCTATTTTGCCGATCAAGATAATGTGTTCCAGCCGCGTTGATCCGGTTTTTTTAATTAAATCATATTTGCGGGGAGCAGATGGTATTCTGGTAGGCGGCTGACATCCGGGCGACTGTCATTACCAGGTTGGTAATTATCATACTCGCCGGAGAACGGCAATCGTAAAGAGGATTTTCACGACTTTAGGTCTGGATGCGGAAAGAATGCGTCTCACTTGGATTTCTGCCTCCGAAGGACAGAAATTTGCTCAGGTGGGCAATGAGTTTACGCAGCAGATCATCAGTAAAGGTGAAAATCCGGCGAAGAGACAGATATTTTTATAAAATTGAGGAAAATATGAACAAGAAAAATAGATCAGTATTGGTAGTGGGAGCAGGAATAGCCGGCATTCAGGCTTCACTTGATCTGGCAGATCTTGGGTTGCAGGTGCACCTTATCGAAGAATCGGCATCCATCGGCGGCAGAATGCCGCAACTGGATAAAACTTTCCCTACTAATGACTGTTCCATGTGCATATTAGCGCCGAAAATGAGCGAGTGCGCCCGGCATCCTAATATTAAAATACATATTAAAACGAAGCTTTCAGCCATTTCCGGCAATCCCGGTGATTTTCTTGTCAAGGTTATCGAGGAGGCAAAATACGTTGATCCCGTGAAATGCGTAGCCTGCGGTATCTGCGAATCTAAATGCCCGGTTAAGACCGATGATGAATTCGATATGGGTTTGCGTAAAAGAGGTGCCATTTCCCGCTATTTTCTGCAAAGCATTCCTTCGGAATATACCATTGACAAAACGAAATGCCTTTACCTGACTAAAGGCGTCTGCCGGATCTGCGAAAAGGTCTGCCCGGCGAAAGCTATTAATTATGAAGATAAAGATAAAGAAATAGAATTGAACGTGGGTGCCGTGATCCTGGCAACCGGTATTGATGCCTTTGATCCCATTGGATTCGGACATTTTGGTTATAAAAGCTTTAAAAACGTGGTTACATCCCTGGAATTTGAAAGAATGCTTTCCGCTTCAGGTCCCTTAGGCGGACACGTGGTGAGAGCTTCCGATAAAAAGGAACCGCAAAAACTGGCTTTTATCCAGTGCGTCGGCTCCCGCGATGAGAGCATCGATCATAACTATTGCTCTGCCGCCTGCTGCATGTTTGCCATCAAGGAAGCCATCATCGCCCAGGAACACATGAAGGGACTGCAAACGGCGATATTCAACATGGACATCCGCGCCTACGGCAAGGATTTTGATAAGTATTATGAAAAAGCGAAAAACCAGTACGGCGTGAAATTTATTAAATCAAAAGTTTCCGGGATCACTGAAACGGAAGCAGGTTCTTTGATATTGAAATATGTATTTGAAAACGGGGAAATCCATTATTCGGAATTTGATATGGTGGTGCTTTCCATTGGTTTGCAGCCCCGGGCTAATATTGCCGATTTAGCCGACAAACTGGAGATCAAATTAAATGAATATGGTTTCTGCCGCTCCGATGCCTTTGCTCCCCTGCAAACGACCCGGGATGGCATTTACGTCTGTGGTGCCGTAAATGGACCGCGTGATATTCCGGAATCAGTCACCACCGCTTCCGGCGCTGTGGCTGAAGCGGTGAAATTTCTGAAATTGGAAAGACAGGATATGACACCCAAAGAAGATGCAGTTCCCGAAAAAGACGTGTGGGGTGAAAGACCGCGCATCGGCGCTTTCGTCTGCCATTGCGGCATCAATATTGCCGGTGTGGTGGACGTTAAGTCCGTGGCGGAATCAGCGCGAAGTCTGCCCAATGTGGAACATGCGGAAGACCTGATGTATGCCTGTTCGCAGGATTGCATGAATACCATCAAAGAACGCATCAAAGAGCATAATTTGAACCGTATCATCGTGGCTGCCTGCACGCCGCGTACGCATGAACCGCTTTTCCGCGAGACTATTTCCGAAGCAGGTTTGAATCCTTATCTTTTTGAGATGGCAAATATCCGTGATCAATGTTCCTGGGCGCATATGAATGAACCGGAACTGGCGACCTTAAAAGCCAAAGATCTGGTAACCATGGGCGTTGCCAAGGCACGGGAACTGACGCCATTAAAAAGACTTCCCATAGAAATCAATCCCCGGGCACTGATCATCGGAGGCGGACTGGCAGGAATGACCTCGGCGCAATCTCTGGCGGCTGCCGGTTATGAATGCTATCTTCTGGAAAAAGAAGATGAACTGGGCGGGAATATGCGGAATATATATTTCAATTTCGATAAAGATCCGCAAAAATATCTGGCAGAACTTGTGGCGGATATTTCCGGTAATGAGCTGATCCATATCTATAAAAACGCAAAAATAGATGCCGTGGAAGGCTTCGTGGGAAACTATAAAACAACAATAGCAGTTAAGAATAATGATAAACAGGAGATTCTGGAACACGGCATCATTATCGTGGCAACCGGTGCGGAAGAGCATAAAACAACAGAATATCTTTATGGTGAATCATCACGCATCATCACACAGGTGGAATTTGAACAAATGCTGCATGACCAGGATTTCCCTAAACCGAAAGTGAAAAACGTGGTCATGATCCAGTGCGTGGGCTCAAGGGAAGAAGGGAAAATGTATTGCAGCCGCGTCTGCTGCACGAAAGCCGTGAAAAATGCCCTGAACCTGAAGAAGAAACATCCTAACGTGAATATCTATGTGGCTTACCGGGATGTGCGGACTTATGGTTTCCGGGAAAAATATTATACGGAACTGCGCGATCAGGGCGCCATGTTTGTGCATTATGAGCCGGAAAATAAGCCTCAGGTGAAACTCATTGATGATTTCGATCCGGACAGCAAAGTAAATGTGACCATGTTTGACCCGATCATGAACCGGGAAGTGGTCGTGGAAGCAGATCTTTTGATCCTGGCGACAGCCATTGATGCGCGTAAGGAAAATATTGATCTGGCTAAAATGCTGAAAATCTCCCTGAATACTGATGGTATGTTCCTGGAAGCGCATGTGAAACTGCGTCCCGTTGATTTTGCCACGGAAGGTGTATTCGTTGCCGGACTGGCACATAACCCCAAAGATATGGATGAAAGCATAACACAGGCAAAAGCTGCTGCCAGCAGAGGATTAACATATTTAAGCAAAAAATCGATCCTGGCTGAAGGCACGATCACGGAAGTTAATGAAGATAGATGTACCGGTTGCGGTTACTGCGAAGAGATATGTGCCTATAACGCCATTGCCGTGGATCCTGAAAAAGAAATTGCGGTCATCAATGAAGCATTATGCAAAGGCTGCGGAGCCTGCGTTGCTTCCTGCCGCTGCTCTGCGCTTAATCTGCGTGGTTTCACCAATGAACAGTTGTTTTCCGTTTTTGATGCTCTTGAACTTACAAATTGATAAGGAGATTTTATGAAAATACTGATCGTTATAAATGATGCACCTTACGGTACTGAAAAGGCATATAATGCTCTGAGACTGGCAATGACCCTGGTGAGTGAGCATGAAGAAGTGGAGCCGCTCATATTTTTAATGGCAGATGCCGTCGGTTGCGCCATACCCAATCAGCTTACCCCCAAAGGGTATTATAATATTGAAACAATGCTGAAATTCGTTATTGAAAATGGGGTTCCCGTTAGAGCCTGCGGCGGTTGTCTGCTGGCGCGGGGTTTTGAAAAAATTGAACTTATTCCCGGAGTTAAGCGCAGCACTATGCTGGAATTTACCGAGTGGAATGTTGATGCAGATAAGATAATATCATTTTAGGAGAAATATTTATGAACGAATGGCAACCCAAAATACTGGCAATACTCTGCAACTGGTGTTCTTATGCCGGTGCAGATCTGGCTGGAGTTTCCCGGCTGCAATATCCGCCCAATGTGCGGGTTCTGCGAGTACCCTGTTCCGGCAGAGTGGATCCGCTTTTTATCGTGAAATCTCTGCAAAGCGGATTCGACGGTTTACTCGTATCTGGCTGACATCCGGGGGATTGCCATTACCTGTCAGGTAATTTCATCGCCCGTAGACGGTATTCTACGATAAAACCACTGCTGGAATTCATCGGCATCGAACCTGCCAGAGTTCAGTTTTCCTGGATCTCTGCCGGTGAAGGAGAACGTTTTGCCGATATAGTCTCCCGGATCACCTCTGAAATTAAAGAAATTGGTCCCGCCACCAGACTGGTGAAAGGAGAAAAAATATAATGACTGAATTGCAGAATAAGATCAGGGAACTGCTGGAAGATCACACTGTTGACCTGGTGATAGGCTGGGAAAATGGTTCGCTGCCCCTTGTGTCTTCTCCCGTTTTCATTAAAAAAGCGGAAGATGCCGGAAAAGTCAATTTTGACGTTACCTGCCGTAATAATCTCACTACTTATCTCACGAAAGACAGGCGGCAACTGGGCAAAGATTATCAAAAGATCGGTATTGTCGTTAAGGGCTGCGATGCCCGGTCAGTGGTGTTATATGTTACGGAAAATCAGGTGAAAAGAGAAAAGGTATTTCTCATCGGAGTGCCCTGCCAGGGCGTGCTGGAGAAAAAGAAGATATTTGATATTTGTGAAGGACGGGAAGTTCTGGAAAAGCGTGTTGAAGGCGAAAATATCATTTTTAAGGGACATGCCTTTGAGATAAAGGTTCCCTTTAATGATGTGTTGAGCGATTCCTGCCTGGGCTGCCGCTATCCTGATGCCCGGGAATTTGATGCTTTCATCGGAACTCCTCGCGGTGAACTGGAAAAAAAGGATGAATTCAAAGTTGTGGATGATTTTGAAAAGAAGACTCCGGAAGAACGCTGGGCATATATCAAAGATGAATATTCTCGCTGTATCCGCTGTTATGCCTGCCGCAACGTTTGCCCGTCCTGTTATTGCAACGAATGCTTTGTGGATCACAATGATCCTCAATGGATCGGCAAAACCCCGGAAGTAACAGATAATATCATTTTTCACCTGATCCGCAATCTTCATCTTGCCGGTCGCTGCGTGGATTGCGGCGCCTGCGTGAGCGCTTGTCCGGTTAACCTGGATCTGCGCATTATGAATAAAAAAGTGGAAAAAGAGATGAAAGATAGATTCAATTATACTGCCGGCCTGGATATTAATGAAAAACCGGCAATGGCAACTTACTGTGAAAATGAAAAACAAGACTTTATAATGGGCTGAATATGTATAAATTTAAAATAGTATATTTACCTGAATTTCTGGAATACCTGCAGGAAAAATACACGCTCTGGGCACCGGCGAAATCAGGAACCGAAACTGAATTTAAAGTTATCAGCTCTTTTGCTGAGATCGATCAGTCGCGTTTAAATACCACTTTGAATCCCAAAGAGATATTTTTCCCCCGCCGCGAAGTGCTCTTTTCTTACGATGAAAACGGGATAAAAACACCTCCGCCACCGGAAAAACCCGTTGCCGTCTGGGGCTTGAGAACCTGCGATACCAGGAGCATCCGCATGCTGGATGAAGTGTTTTCCAATGCCCACCAAATGCCGGAAAAAGAAATGTTCAAAGACCCCTACTGGATTAATAAATACGCAGATAGTCTGCTGATCTCGCAAGCCTGCCGTCAGCCGCTTTCCACCTGCTTCTGCAACTGGTTTAACAGCGGTCCCTTTGATGAAACAGGCTCGGATATCTTCGTTATCAAGGGTGAAGTGAATTATTATCTGAAAGGCATATCAGATAAAGGACAAGAGGTTCTTGCCGGTTTTGCCAAAGCGGAACAAACTGATGAGAAGGACGCAGCGGAAATAAAAGATCTGCAGGCTGCTGCGGAATCTTATATGAGCCCTGCACTTGATATTTCAGATCTAAAATCAAAACTGGATAAGATCTGGGATGATCCGCTCTGGGAAGAAATCGGCGCTAAGTGCATCAATTGCGGTGCCTGCGCCTATATCTGTCCCACCTGCCACTGTTTTGACGTTTCAGATGAGGGCAAGGCAGGCAAAGGTAAACGGGTAAGACTTTGGGATGCCTGCATGTTCCAGCTTTTCACCAAAGAAGCATCTGGGCATAATCCCCGCAGCAATTCGCTGAATAGAGTACGCCAGCGCGTAATGCATAAATATAATTACTTCGTGGATAATTATCAAAAATTCCTCTGCACCGGCTGCGGCAGATGCGTGAGCGTTTGTCCGGTCAATATGGATATCAGAGAGATCATTAAGAAAATCCTGGCGCATGAGATATAAGGATAGAGGATAAGATATGTGTAATACTTATTTACCGTTCCCTATGAAAGTGGAGCGGATCATTACCGAAAACCCGGATAGAACCCTGCGCACTTTTGACCTGTCTTTTATCAATGAGGAAGACAGGGAAAAATTCATCTATATGCCGGGACAGTTCTGTGAATTTTCCATTCTGGGAAAGGGCGAATCACCCTTTGGCATTGCTTCATCACCCACGGAGGAAGGTATTTTGAAATTTACCGTCAGCCGTACCGGTTCCGTTACGCGTGAAATACATTATCTGCAGGAAGGCGACATCGTGGGCATTCGGGGTCCTCTGGGCAACTGGTATCCGGAACAACTGATGCAGAATGAAGACGTGGTTATCATCGGCGGGGGATTTGCCTTCACCACTTTGCGTTCCATGATCGTGTATATGCTGGCGCATAGAGAGCGTTACGGCAAAATTACGGTTATTTACGGAGCCAGGACGCCGGAATATTTCATCTTCAAGGAAGAACTGGAAACCTGGGATGCACGTGATGATATCACTCTGCATCTCACCATTGATAAACCGTATCCCGGCTGGGAAAAACTCGTGGGATTCGTGCCCACGGTTACCGGTGAAGTAAACCTTGATCCCAAGGCGCTCGTCCTTGTTTGCGGACCGCCCGTGATGATCAAATATACCCTGCCCGTTTTAACGAAAATAGGTTTTAAAGACGAAAAAATATTCACTTCTCTGGAAAGACGTATGAAATGCGGGATCGGCAAGTGCGGCAGATGCGGGATCGGCTCAAAATATATCTGCATCGACGGACCCGTTTTCTCGCTCGCAGAACTTAATAAAATTCCGGAAGCTTTTTAAGGAGTTATAACATGGATAAAATTATTTTAAAAGAACAGGATGCTAACTTCAAAAACGAAATTGCCGCTCAGCCTGGAGCTGAACATTTTAAAAGATGTTTCACTTGCGGAACCTGCACTGCCTCCTGCCCCGTGGCAGAAGTTAATGAAGATTATGATCCCCGCAAGATCATACGCATGGCGCTGCTGGGTATGAAAAAAGAAGTGCTTTCCTCGGATATTCTCTGGATGTGTTCCCGCTGCTACACCTGCTATGCCCTGTGCCCACAGGGTGTGAAATTCACCGATGTCATCAGCGTTCTGCGTGAAATGGCAGTGAAACAGGGCTACGTGCCGCAGGATAGAAATTTAAAGATCAGAGAACTGGATAGATTTATGCAGAAATTGCGCTGCGATATGATCACAGATAAGCTCCATCCTGGCGATGAACAGGAAAAGAAGATCACGGCTAAGGTTAAGGAAGAATTAAATCATAAATGGTAATACGGGAGTATGATATAAATGGATAATAAAAAAGTAGGTTCCGTTCTCGTCGTCGGCGCCGGTATCGCAGGAATTCAGTCTTCTCTGGATCTGGCGGCTTCCGGATATAAGGTTTTTCTGCTGGAAAAAACACCGGCTATTGGCGGAACCATGGCACAACTGGATAAAACATTTCCCACCAATGACTGCGCGATGTGCGTTATTTCCCCCAAACTCGTGGAATGCGGACGGCATCTCAATATTGAATTGATCAATGATGCGGAACTGGTTTCCCTGGAAGGTGATGCGGGAAATTTTACGGCAAAGATATATCAGCATCCCCGCTTCGTTGATCTGGATAAATGTACCGGCTGCGGTGAATGTGCCACGGTGTGCCCTATCAGCACGGTTTCGGTTTTTGATGAAAAACTGGTTACCAAAACGGCTATCTATAAACCTTATGCCCAGGCTTCGCCTAATGCTTTTGTTATTGATAAAAATGCCACTGCCCCCTGCCAGATCGCCTGTCCTTCCGGAATTCACGTGCAGGGTTACGTAGCGCTGGTTGCCCAGGGTAAATATAAAGAAGCTTATGATCTGATCAGGAAAAATAATCCCTTCCCTTCCGTTTGCGGAAGAGTGTGTTTCCATCCCTGCGAAAGCGAATGCCGCCGCGGTGAATATGACGATCCGCTGGCTATTGCTTCCATTAAAAGATTTATCGCCGATCATGTGCATTCGCACCATGCCGATTTTGCCAAAACGGATGCTCCGGCAATCAAAGATAAAGAAAAAATTGCCGTTATCGGTTCTGGTCCCGCCGGCTTGACCTGCGCTTATTACCTGGCTCAAAAAGGTTATCAGGTTACCATTTTTGAAAAAGATGCCAAACCCGGCGGTATGATGCGCTCCTGCATCCCACCTTACCGTTTGTCACGTGCTGAACTGGACTGGGAAATAGAACAGATACTGGCGGAAGGCATTGAACTGAAAACGGGATATCACATAAAATCTCCGGCAGATTTTGATAAACTACGCTCCGAAGGATTCAAGGCGTTCTTTATCGGTATCGGCTCTCAGGTCAGCCTTTCCTTGCGCATCAAGGGTGAAGACCTCGCGGGAGTTTTGGGCGGTATTGACTTTCTGAAAAAGGTGAATTATGGCGAAGAGGTTAATCTCGGCAAAAAAGTGGCAGTCATCGGTGGCGGTAACACCGCTATTGACTGTGCGCGTACTGCCCGTCGTCTGGGTTCCGATGTTACGCTCATTTACCGACGCACCCGCCGTGAAATGCCGGCTGAACGCCATGAGATCATCGCTGCCAGGGAAGAAGGCGTTAATTTTAAATTCCTGACCAATCCGGTGGAAAATATCGGCAGTGACGGAAAACTGCAAAGCATTAAATTTGCCGTGATGGAACTTGGCGAAAAAGACGCCAGCGGCAGAAGACGTCCGCAGCCCACAGGTGAATTTTTCACCGAAGACTTTGATAATATGCTGGTGGCAGTTTCTCAGACTTCCGATCTTTCACTTCTGGAAGGCTCGGAGGTGGAAACCACCAGATGGAATACTATTTCTGCCCAGACAGGCACTTTTGCCACTAATATTCCTGATATTTTTGCCGGAGGTGACGTGGTATTGGGTCCTGCTTCCGTGGTGGAAGCCGTTGGACAGGCTTATGAAGCGGTTATTTCCATTGATAGATATTTAAGAGGTGAAGACCTTTCCGAGGGCAGAGCGAAAAGTAATGACCTGCCGGCTCGTGAATATCAAACTTACGTGCCTTACGAGGAACGCGTGAAAATGCGCATGCAGGCTCCGGAAAAACGGGTTACTAATTTCACGGAAATGGAGCTCGGATTCTCCGAAGAAGAAGCACAGCGCGAAGCAAAACGCTGCCTCGAATGCGGCATCTGTTCCGGTTGTCTGCAATGCGAGATCGTCTGCGAAGCTGATGCCGTTCTGCACGATATGCAGGGAAAATTGCGCTCTATTAATATCGGCTCAGTCATCGTTGCCACGGGTGCGGAAAAATATGACCCCACTGCCATGCATGAATACGGCTACGGACGCTATAAAAACGTGGTGACCAGTATTCAGTTTGAACGCATTCTCGCAGCTTCCGGTCCCTTTGAAGGGCACCTGCAGCGACCCAGCGATGGCGTTAAACCGGTTAAAATCGCCTGGATACAGTGCGTGGGTTCTCGCACTCAGGATTCGCACATGCCATATTGCTCTTCCGTCTGCTGCATGTATGCCATGAAGGAAGCGCTGATCGCCAAAGAGCATGAACCAGATGTGCAGCCCACTATTTTCTTTATGGATATCCGTGCGCACGGTAAGGATTTTGATAAATATTACGATAAAGCTAAAGATATTGGTGTTAAATTTAAAAGAGGCAGAATAGGCAAGATCAAGGAAATTCCTGAAACCGGAAACCTGCAACTCTATCATGTTCGCGAAAACGGGGACATGGAAATAGAGGAATTCGATCTGGTGGTTCTTTCCGTTGGTCTGCACCCTCAGGAAGATATGGTTAAACTCGGTGACAGTCTCGGCGTGCGCCTTAACGAATTCAATTTCATTGATCACGTGGGAATTTCCCAGATCGATACCACTCGTCCCGGCGTTTTTGTCTGCGGTCCTGCTGTTTCTCCCAAAGATATTCCGGAAACCGTTATGCAGGCTTCCGGTGCAGTTGCCGGCGCTGCAGAAATCCTTTCCGAAGTGCGCGGCACGGAAATTACCGAAAAAGTATATCCGCCGGAAAGACCGGTTGCCGGTCAGAAACCGCGTATCGGAGTATTCGTCTGCCATTGCGGCATTAATATCGGCAGCATCGTGGACGTTCCCGGCACAGTAGCCTTTGCCAAAACTCTTCCTAACGTTGTTTATGCCGGAGAAAATCTCTTTACCTGTTCTCAGGATACGCAGCAGGCTATGAAAGAAATTATTGATGAATATAAACTCAATCGCGTCGTGGTTTCTTCCTGCTCGCCCAGTACGCACGAACCGCTCTTTCAGGAAACTCTGCGCGAAGCCGGACTTAATCCCTATCTTTTTGAAATGGCAAATATCAGAAACCAGTGCAGTTGGGTGCATCGCACTAATAATGCCGAAGCGACTGATAAAGCAAAACTGCTGACTAAAATGGCAGTCAGTAAAGCCCGGCTTCTGGAACCGCTGCATACCGTTTCTTTACCTGTCACTCAAAAAGCGCTGGTCATCGGTGCCGGACTTGCCGGTATCACGGCTGCTCTTTCCATTGCACGTCAGGGCTTTGAAGTTGCGCTCATCGAACGTGAAGATAGCTGCGGCGGAAACCTGAACGGACTCGTGAAAACTCTCGACGGTACCCGCGTCAGCGAATTTCTGCAGAATCTTAAGAATGATATGAAGGAAAATCCCCGGGTGAAGCTCTTCCTGAATACGCGTGTTACGGATATTTCCGGCTATATCGGTAATTATGAAACTACTCTGAATACAAATGGAGAAATAACTAAATATGAACACGGCGTTATCATCATCACTACGGGCGCTCAGGCTTCAACTCCTCATGAATATCTCTATGGCGATAATTATAAGGTGATCACCCAAAGGGAACTGGAACACGCCATCGAAAAGAAGAATGCTGAATGTGCCAGACTATCCAGCGTTGTTTTCATCCAGTGCGTAGGTTCCCGTAATGAAGAGCATCCCTATTGTTCCCGTATATGCTGCGCTCAGGCAGTGAAAAACGCTATTGCCATCAAGAAGCTTAATCCCAAAATCGATGTGTCTATTCTATACCGCGATATCCGCACTTTCGGTTTTTATGAACTATATTATCAGCAGGCACGCGATCTCGGAATCGTGTTTATCCGCTATTCGGAAGATACCCTGCCGCAAGTCACCTCTGATAATGCCAACAATCTGACGGTTAAATTGAAAGACCACGTTCTGGGCATTGATATCACTCTCAATCCGGATAGAATTATTCTCTCTCCGGCAATTGAACCGCGTCCGGATGCCGGGGATCTTTCCCAGATGCTCAAAATCCCGCTCAATGAAGATAATTTCTTCATGGAAGCGCATGTGAAACTCCGCCCCGTGGATTTCTCCGCCGAAGGCATTTTCCTGGCAGGACTGGCACATTCACCCAAGGGAATGGAAGATACCATTTCGCAGGCAAAAGCCGCTGCGGAAAGAGCCTGCATCATTATCAGCTCTCAGGAATATATCTCGGAAGCCGTGATTGCTCAGGTAAACCTGGATATGTGCGCCGGCTGCGGCATGTGCGCCACAGTGTGCCCTTATGATGCCCCCAGCCTTTTCTGGCGTAATGGCAAGGAATATGCTCACGTTAATTCCGCACTCTGTAAAGGTTGTGGAAGTTGCGCCGCCATCTGCCCCTCCGGTGCCATGCAGCAGCTAGGGTTTAAGGAAGATCAAACCCTCGCCATGCTCAACGAAGCCCTGGAGTTATGGTAAAGAACCTTCACTGCGTTCAGGAGTGAGAAGTGAGAGGTGAGAAGTGAGACGGGAACAACGAAATTGAGAAATTGAGAAATTGCGAAAATGAGACTTCACTACGTTCATCGTAATTCGTGAGACGAAATCCGAGAAAAGTGGACGTACACCAAAGCGAACTTTGTGAGTTTGGGGAATGAACACGGGCTTAATCCCAAAACCGATACCTGAGATCCGGATTTTTACATTTTACATTACTATTCCGATTAACGACTAACGATTAACGACTAACAAAACATCAAAGATACGCCGGAAAAGGCTTTGTTCTTCTTAAATCTGAACTTATAGATAGATAAATATTAGAAATGTTACCAAATGTTACCAAAATGTTACCTCATAACTATAAGTTACTATATCAGTTACAGCAAAAAGTAACATTTTTGGCGTTTTTTGAATATATATACCCATATTTTTAACTTTTTTTAAAAAAAGTCTCCCCGCTCACTCTGCTTCCGGCAACCGCAGGTTGCACAATTTTACATTTTACATTTTCAATTTTACATTCGCTATTTCCGTAAATATCCCTATTTTTGATTTTCTTAGAAATTCACTCTTTCTCTTCTTCTGCGAAGCCAGTCCATCAGTCAATCCGTCTATCAGTCTTTCCCTCGTTGAACGAAGTGAAATCCCGATTACCGATCACTGATCACTGCCGACCGAAGTGAAGATTTTCATCATTAATCGTTAATTATTAATCATTAATCAATTACTGTCACCAATCTCCAATCAGCATTCACTATAAAGTTCGTTTTGTCCGTTTTGTTCGTTGCTAAAAAAATCTTCAGTTCGCGTAGTTCGTTGCAAAATAATCTCCCTGGTATTACAGATTGAAAAAAGTAATGAAAGGTAAGGAAAAGGTAATGTCATAACTTCATACATTAATAATAATTACAACAAAATATTACCTTTTTCGCGTTTTTTGAATATATATACCCCTATTTTTAACTTTTAAAATTAATCTAATATCTCCCCGACACTCCATCCTCGCATTTTCTTCCATCATCCATTATCCATCGTCCATCGTCCATTGATTACGTCCCTTCGCGCTTTCGTGCCTTCGTGCTTTCACCCCTTCGCTCCCTTGTTTTTCCTCCTCCCCTTTCCCCAATTTTCAATTTTCAATTGGATTCTCCCCCCATCACTATTCACGATTAACGACTAACGCTGAACGCTATGACGAAGACTCCAAAATCAATTAATTATCTTGACATATAATGAGATACATACTTATATGTTCATTATATTAATATTGTTCACTAATAGTGAACGGAGGTTATATAATGAACAGTTCTCAAAATCGACTGCTTGAAAAAGCAATTGAACTTGTCCGGGCTTACGCAGGCAATGATGTTGAAATAGTTATGGATAAGACGGATACGCAGAATCAAAGTTCAAAAGATTACTCTCTGGTAATAGTGAATAAAGATACTAAGTACACTTTTCCTATTGAAGTAAAAAGTTATTTAACCGGTAATGCTACCCTTGCTCTCTTGCAGAAGAAGTTGCCTCAATTAAGTAATAAATTGATTATTTCCAAAAATATCTCACCGGCAATAGCTGAATTCCTGAAAAATAATTCCATTTCCTATATTGATGCTCGCGGAAGCATTTTTCTGGTAAAAGATCAGCTTTACCTGCTGGTAAAGGCTAATCGAAATGCTATTGAAGAAACCAGTTATGGATATGCCTTTGAAAAAGCAGGTTTGAAATTGCTCCTTTATATACTCCAAAAACCTGATTTACTCACTCTCAATTACAGGCAAATTTCAGATATTGTTAATATTTCTACCGGTTCCATTTCTAAAATCCTCAAAGACTTGAAACACAGCGGTTTCTATTACGAAAGAAATGGTAAAAGAATTATTAGAAAACACCAGGAACTTCTTGCTCAATGGATTACTGCTTTCGGCAGAAAACTGCGTCCTGATTATTATATTGGTAAATACAGATCGCAAATTGACCAAAGCTCAATGATTTTGCCTCCAAATACTTTCTGGAGTGGAGAATACGCTGCCGAATTACTAAACCTGAACCTGATCAGCCAGAATAAAACCATCTATACTTCTCGCTCCCCCCTTGAGTTTATCAAAGAGCAAAGACTTATCCCTGATATAAATGGTAATATTGAATTACTGCAGACTTTCTGGAATACTGGAGAGCTGCCAGCCGAATCAGCAGATACTGCCCCGCTCATTATCATTTACGCCGACCTGATGCTGTCGGAAAGCAGCAGAAATCACGAAATTGCCGGAGATATATATGAAAGATTTTTGCATAATAGAAACTAAGGATTACAAGAGTTTTGAACGGTACTCCGGGCAAGACTTTTGGAATCCGACCGGGACTGGGAAATTAACTATGTCGCTCAAAACTCTTGTCTGGAGTACCGTCCAAAAGTCTTGGCTTAGCTGGAAAAATATATGAAAGATTTTTGCACAATACCCGAAAGTGAATATCTGCTCTTCAAACCTGTACTGAAAGCAATCATTTCTGTTACTGCTAAATATGATCTGAAGTTTATCCTTATTGGAGCTGCTGCCAGAGATATTCTCATCAAATTTGTGTATCATTGCGATATACAATACCGCGCTACATTAGATATTGATTTTGCTGTGATGCTGCAAAACTGGGAGAGTTTTCAAAATATTATCGATGATCTTGTATCTCAGCACGGATTTGAAAAAGGTAAAGAACAACATAGATTGCGCTTTGAATCTATCATTGTTGACATTATCCCCTTCGGAAAAATAGCAAAACATAATGCCATCTACTGGCCACCTGATGAAGATATAATCATGAATATTATCGGCTTTCAAGAAGTTTATGACCAGGCAATACAATGCCGTTTGAACTCACTAAGCTTCAAAACCACCTGTCTGGAAGGTTTTGTTATCCTTAAACTTATTGCCTGGAATGACAGGAAATTAGTTACAGCAAAAGACGCTGAAGATCTCGGTATAATCTTCTATAACTACAATGAACTATTCCCTGATGAACTTTTTGAAGATTACAGTTACTTGATTGATGATCCTGATTATGATTATATACTCGCAGGAATTATTATCCTGGCAAAGAAACTGAAAATATTCATCTCTCATTCTAAAGAGCTGAGATCACAAATAATCTCAATCCTGACAACAGAACTGGAAGATAAAGATAATTCGCTACTGGCACGCAAAATCAATAAAATCGAAAAATACGAATACAGCTACGAAATCCTCAAAACCATCCTGGATCAGATATCCTGATATATACTACGTGTTCATTCCCCCTGCTGTGCATTGGTGAACGTCCACATGCCGAAATAAAATTTCATATCCGTGTAAATCCTTTTAATCCGCGGTTGAAAAAAATCTTCTCTTCTTTCCCCAGGATAAGCGGACGTTCACCAGAGCGAACTTTGTGACTTTGGGGAATGAACACCGGGGCTTAATCCGAAACTGAGAGCAGATATCCGGATTTTTACAATTTACATTACTATTCCGATTCACGAATTACGCTGAAAGAAGTGAAGACTCATTTTACATTTACTCTGTTCTCTCCCCGGTTAAAATATCTTCTCTTCTAAATTCATTCTTAGCAACGAATAGGCTTCATACATTACACCCCTCAAGCCAAAACGAACAAAACAAGCAGAAGAAGAATGGGCTATTTAACCGCGGATTAAGCGGATTAAACGGATGAAGAGAAGATTATTAACTGCAAAGAGGAGCGCTAATTTTTCTCTCCTCTTTTTACTTTTTAAATTGCTATTTGTCACAGTTTCCCAATCTATCTGGAGTGCATTAAGACCCCTTAATGCGATTGAAAGGAGATCAATATCGACATAAACAGTCAAATAGTCTAACAGTCATAGGTCTTCCAATCACCAATCATCAACAACACTATAAGTAAAAATATCATCTTTTTCATATCGACCTTCTTTATTATAAATCCTGACGCCCCTCGCGGGACGCCAGGTTATCGAGTCTCGAGTTTCGAGTTTCGAATCACGTTATTTAATCAAAACCACCTTATTAGTAAACACCTCATCACCAACTTTAAGTTTTATAAAATACATTCCTGATCCCACTCTATGACCGCTATCATCATTTCCTTTCCAAACCACTGAATGCCTTCCAGCCGGCAATATCCCATTCTCCAGAGTTTTTATTTTCTGACCTTTAAGATTGTAAATACTCAACTCTGTGATCTCTGTGACCTCTGCCTGCCACGTCGTAGTACCACGAAGGCTGGTGGTGGTAAAAAAAGAAATTGTAGTTTCAGGATTAAATGGATTAGGATAAACAGAAATAATACCGGTAACACCTGAAATATCATTTATATCCGCATCAGTCGTGGAAACATTCACAATCCCGGATGCTCCATCTGAATAAACTGCCTGTACTCCCAATTCATATTCTCCTTCCGGTAATACATACATATAAACACAATCAGTTGTATTTTGCAGAGTGTCATATTCACAACCTTCAAAATACATCTGATAGCCCAATAGCTCAAAATGTTCACTTTCGGCTGCCGGACCCGGTGACCAGTTTATCCTTATCAAAGATGATGCCGGATACATGTCGCATTCCACATCAACCGGTTCATCATCCCAGAATTCCAGAAGCATGCTGTCCGTGGAACTGTTAAAACCGTCACTGACCTCCAGATTTATTACTGCTTCCACCATTTCTTCGGTTTCGGGCAAATGTGCTATTGCTAACATACTTTCAGCGTTATCAATCTCTATTTCTGCTTCCGTGTTCCAGAAATAACTCAATCCATTGAGAAGCGGATCAATACTTAAGCTGCCATCCAGAGTCGCCGTTTCTCCATCGCGACAAAAAATATCTTCTCCGCAATCGGCGATAGGCAGGCAATATACTTCCACAAGCATAGTATCCGAAGATAGCAGCCTCTGCCATTCATCTTCCGCATAGATTGTTATTGTTTCAATTCCCTGCCAGCCCGGTTCCCCTTCCAGTAACGGGTTCGGATTCTGAATTTCTGCCGTTATATGTTCACTGCCACTGGCAGATACCATCACAGTCTGACCTTCAATATCACTGATATATTGCAAAACGTCCATCAAGTGATGACCAATATTATTAAAACTCACCATATCAGGTAATTCGATAATGGGTGCATCATTAACAGCCATAACCTCTATCAATATAAAATCACTGAAAGTCTCACCACCGGTAGTTTCAAAATTCACCCATACCTCATCAAAACCAAACCAGTTCTCAAAAGGCTGCCAGCTTATCACATTACCCACGACCATACTCGTAAGGTTATTCTCGCAACTGCCCGAAATCTGACCCTCCATTCCCATCATATAGTCTTCCAGATCAAAATTTAATATATTATCCTCATCCACACTAAGATAAGTCGGCAGATCAAAATAATAATCCTCATCACCAGTCTCAAATATGCCAATATCCCTGTTTTTACCGATTATATCCTCTTCCGGCACAAAATATGCCTCATCTCCCCACAACAAGCAGGCATTCACGCCACTATCTATTCCCGGTGAACCAGTCAGCAAATGAAAATCATCTCCTCCTGCATTCACAAACATCGGGTCGCCATCCAGATTACCCTCACCCCAAAAATAATCAGCTCCGTTTAAACACTCAATACTACCTTCACCATCTTCAATAATACTATGATAAATCTGCAGATCAAGAGGTTCATTAAGTAAAAAATTGCTTCCTCCGTTATTCCAGAAAATTGAGTTTACAATGCGAATACGGCTATCATACAAAGAACTCATACCTCCGTTGAATGTTGACGGATTATTATAAACAATACTGTTGATCAATAGGCAATCAACATCACCAGTCATTAATGCTGCTCCTTCAGCAGATACATTATCATGGATCAGTAACCTGTTCAAAACAGCATTGCAATCCAGAGATATTCCTAAACCTCCGCATCCATCACTGGCAACATTTCCTCTTACTTCACAATCTTCCACTATAAAATTACCTCTTGATAAAGACATCCCTCCTCCACCTGCTTCATCACCCCAGGGTCCACCAGCGATTGATGAATTGTCAGCTATCAAACAATTCTTGATAGTGATATCTCCTGAACCAGATATACCCATTCCCCCACAACGGCTGTATCCAGTATCTACAGTATTTCCGATTATCTGACAATCTTCTATGCTGGCATCAATAATATCATTCATACCAATTCCCCCTACTGATCCGCTCTGTGGGGCAGTGGCAAGATTATTACTTATAAAACAATTTTTTAATGAGATGTTATCTGCCTCTGAAATTTCTCCCCCTCCTGAGCAACATGCCGTGTAACCATCGACAAGATTATCTGACACTAAAACATTTTCAAAGATAATTAAATCAATCCTATTTTTAAGAGTAAAACCACCACCAGAAGGATAATCTCCCCTGGCAATATTATCAGTTATCTCTACATTCCTCAAGATTATTTGTCTATAGCCCGGTAACCAGGAGTCTCCATCTGCAAAAAGTCCCCCTCCGTGTGGCAAATTGGGAGATTCAGCAATATTATTTCTGATTTTTAAATGTTCAAACTTAGCTCCACTTTGATAAATGCTAATGCCTCCCCCACGGTAGTAATTGCCATTCCTGATCACAAATCCACACAAATAACTAAGTGTATCCTCACCACTTTCCATCCTGACAACTGTATCAACTCCACCTCCATCAATAATTGTTCCCTCAATATCATCATCATCTCCTGAAAAAATAAATTCCGAGGCAATAGTAATCTTTTTTCCTATAAAATTGATGTTTTCATAATAAATTCCGGGAGCTACTAAGACTGTATCACCATCAACAGAAATCTCAATCCCGGATTGTATATCAAAAATTCCACTTCCTGCATCAGGAACGTTGATCAAAGTACTCATTAGATTTAATGAAAATATTAATACTAATATAATAAATGTAGTCTTTTTCATATTTACCTCTCGAAGATCCTCCGAAGCTTCACACGAAGGAGGACAGTTTTAAATCCCTGACGTCCCTTTCGGGACGCCAGATTTTCGAGTCTCGAGTTTCGAGTTTCGAATCACGTTATTTAATCAAAATCACTTTGTTAGTAAACTGCTCATTATCAACGGATAATTTAACAAAATATACTCCGGAACCTACACTATGACCGCTATCATCATTTCCTTTCCAGACTATACTATATTTATCAGGTCTGAAAGTTTCGTCAACCAAGGTTCTGACTTTCTGACCTTTCACGTTGTAAATCACAACTTCCACCTCAGATAATTCTTCCAATGAGAAAGAAACCGTAGTTTCAGGATTGAAAGGATTCGGATAACAACAGAAATCATAAGGAACGGGTTCGATTGATTCTTCAATGATAGGATTGATCCATCCATTCCATTCATAAGCACCAATATCGATGTTTGTACCTAATATCCGGGGATTACCCATTGGATCATATTCTGGTAATACAATTTCATCCGGCAAATCCAAAGTTCCAGCTCCAACGCAGGGAGATGTATTAGACAAATAATAAGGATATTCACCCTCTACATCAAAAAGTGGATCACCTTCTAATACTTCTCCATAAACAAGTCCAGGAAACAGTGCCCCAAAGATATCATCATATCCACCTTCAATCAAGCAATGATCAAGGTTAAAATCCTGTGATATCTCACCGTTACCAAGGCTTCTTCTAATTGCATAATTCGGATAACCGGATATTATGGTGTTAAGCATATTTACATCCATAGAAAATTTGAAGGAAAGTAGTTGCCCACTATCATGAGCGGAAGTATTATCAGAAAGAGTGTTGTTGATTATATTTATCTGACTAGGCCCGTAAATCGTCATTCCATGCGTAAAAATTGCTCCCGGTACCCATCCGGGATAATCATAATGATTTCCAGTGTACTCAAAATTTATAATATTTAACTGGTTATTTTCATTCTCATTTCCAAAGTAAACAAGTCCGCTGAAATTCGCGTTGTTCCTCATTATCGTATTTGTGATATTTATAATATTATAATCCCCATAACCAGAACCATATAGTTTAAATGCTGTTATTCTTGATTCATTATCTTCAATCAACACATTGTTAATGTCTATCCCTCTTGTACTCATAATCAAGTAGTAATTGTGAAATCCTGGATCCGAGCCATCGCCGCAGTTAGCAAATCGCACATTTTCTATTAAAAGGTTTTCCAGATTTTCATTCACTCCTGAAAAATAACAACTGTACTGAATGGAATAGGGTTCTACATCCATAGGACTGAAGAAATTTTCAAAACTGAGGTTTCTGATTGAATACCCATTTCGGCTAATGAGATCATATAGCATATTGTAATAATCTTCTCCGTCAATAATTGTATCATACATTCCAGCACCTTCCAGAGAAACAAAACTCTTTAAATGTAAAGGAAGAACCTGTCCATTATCTGAGGGACTATATCGACCTGGTGCTAAATGGATTGTCCTTGGATTATCTTCATCCGATTTTATCCTGAAAAGGGCATCTGAGATCGACTGCATCGGCTCATCAGGACTAATCCCACTATTAGAGTTATCACCATCAGGTGCCACATAAATGTCATGCTCGGCGTCATCCACATATCCATTCAAAATATCATACTCAATTTCAAAAAATTCAAAGTGACTTTGATTATTGAAACCCATCAAATAATATAGATCCGGCTCCAGTACTGTGAAAATATCAACTATAACGGTATAATCACCTTCATCTCCACTATTACAGATATCATTAGCATATTGCCCATAGTTATTATAAATATTGCAGCGATTTTCTTCACTAAATATCACTTCAACCATATGACTAGTAAATAATCCTCCACTATAAAAATATGAAGCCCAGTTGTAACTGATTGTTGTTCCTTCCAGATATATGCTGCTTTGTGAAGTAAATATCCCACCTCCTCCGGATGCTCTATTTCTGGTAATCACACAATTTATTACCCGCAGATGTGAATAATTCCTCAATAAAATCCCACCTCCGGTCCTCTGACTTGGATGTGTTAGATCTCCAGCACCATTAGTTATAGTAAATCCTTGCAAAGTAGTCAATTCTCCTTCCTCAGAATCAACTCTTACGCAACTGCCAATATCGCTGCCATCAATTACCGTTTCGCGGATATAATGTTCTTCTCCTGTTGTATAATTCAAGCTGGCAACAGTGATGGTCCTACCATTATAATTGATATGCTCATAATACCTGCCAGGATAAACGAGTACTATATCCCCATCTGAGCTTGCATCAATACCTTCCTGGATCGTCAGATAATCGCCTGTTCCATCAAGATTTACTTCAATAGTAGTTCCACTCAGCAAACAAGCAAAAATCACCATTAGCAACAAGAAGACAGTATTTTTCATCTTTACCTCAGTATTTATAATATCCTGACGCCCCTTAAGGGACGCCAGGTCTTATCGAATCACGAATCACGAATCACAATTCACGATTCTCGCTGATGAAGTCAGTTACTTCATCAAGATCACCTTATCATTCACGATATCATCACCAATCTGCAGCCTGATGAAATACACACCACTACTTACAGAGTGATTACTGTCATCTTTACCATTCCAGACCAGTGAATAATCAGCAGGACGGAAAAGTTCGTTAACCATAGTCTTAACTTTCTGACCCTTACTGTTATAGATTACAAGATCAACTTCCTGAGTTTCATCCACATTGAACGAAATTGTCAATTCAGGATTAAAGGGATTTGGGTAACAATGCAAAGCGATTGGAGGTTCAGGAACTTCGAAATCAATATCTCTGAAAGAGATAAAATATCTATCCCCGGGCATGCCCGTTGTAAGATTTGTGTTCTTTTCCATCCCTGATGCAGTTTCGATATCATAAATCCTGACTCTGTCACCAAATTGACGATTGTCATAATAAAACTCAAACTCCACCTGTAAACCGGGGTCACATTCCAGGATGTATGCACAAATCTGAGTAATCTGACCATCAACGACTTCTGCCCCTCTGCATTCATCATCTACATATACAGCTATCTCCAAAGGAAGATCGTTTTCGCCAAAATCAACATAAATGGGCTGATAATCGATTTCTTCTACATATGTAAATTGCTGGGGTTCAGGTCGGATTATTGGTTCTGACCTGGATGCTGCTTCCCAATCAAAAGTATTATTATCTGTTGCATCAACTATCACGCAATCTCCATAATTGATAGTATATACGTCTTCTTCCCATTCGTCATATTCATCTCGTCCCCAAGTCCAGGTCTGTGTTTTTACTTCATCAAGATCATCAAGAACTGCTGATGGAAAGGCTTCGGATGGTTTCTGACTGTCTTCCAGGAAATATCCGATCCAGTTTTCTCCTGTCGATATTGTGATATCAGTACCGTCTAAGCACTTTTTACCAGGACTGTAATGCTGACTAGCTGATCCTTTCCTATATACTTTGTAACCTTTTTTACTTTCAAAATTAGTAGTGGTTGTAGGGTCCCAAGTCCAATCTGGAGAAGAATATGTCCCATTTAAAAATTCTACATCTTCATAGTACCATCCACATTCCGTGGGCATTGTATTCCAGTGATGTCTAACAAATTCGGTATCAACATTCTGCCCGGTATTCGTAGATGTGCTAACTGGTAAACGAGGATAACTTAACCAATGCCAGATAGGTGTAGTTGGAGTACCGAAGCCGCTAAACTCAAATTCATCCTGATCAACATATTCATATCCCATATCTGCTCTGGAATCATCCGGATCATCATAAGAAGAATCTACATCTCCCATATCGATACATAGGCTGAAGTCTTCCAAACTATAATCATCACCAGCAGCATCCATAAAGTCAGGATCATCATCAATATTTGTATCTCCAGCATATCCACCTTCAACACAGCAATATTCAACAGGTCCCTGTGATACTTGAGATCCCACACCATTAGAACTCTCATTACTCCAGAGAATGGTATTGATCACCTTTGTAAAGGAGCAGGACTCAAAATAAAATCCTGGATTGCCACTGGCAACATCACATTCATTATCGACAACAGTAAGATTATTAAAAATAATACGATTATCAGTATCAGCTCCATCAGAATTTGCAATTGCTATTCCGCTTCCGTGATCATATGATATGTTTTCAAATACAAGTAAGTGTTCAAATGTAAGGTTTCTATAGTCGAGATATGCAGCATAAATGCCACCACCCTTACTGTTATTTGCATTATTGCTTGTACTGACGTTACCATAAATGCTTGAATTCTGAAATGATAATGACATCAAATCCCCGAAATCTCCGGAGGTAAAAACTCCTCCACCCAGATAAAGACATTCATTTTCGTAAATATTACAATCATCAATATCCAAAACATCAGATTCTTCACTATAAAAGTAGATTCCACCACCGTCACCATCACAAGCATTACCTCTAATATCAGTGCTTGTTATTTCCAGTTTATATGTATTGGTATCATCATCTCCAAAGAAGTATATTCCACCACCGTCACCAGGAATGTCATTATCAAAAATATCACAACTCATGATTTTGACATTTCTGTTGGTGATGTGAATACCTCCCCCATTAGAATTTTCTCCCGGATCACTATCTGTAATGAGAAAACCTTTGATAGTACTAACTCCGGTAATTGCTGCCCCAGTAGTCGGAACAATGATTCCGTCATAAGTTCCATTTCCATCGATTATAGTTGTAGAAGCATCAGTTCCCATTAGATCAAAATAGTGATCAACGAAATTTACTGTCTCTCTGTATGTACCTGCTGCAACATGTACAATATCACCATCATCAAGAGCATCAACAGCATCAGAAATTTCTGCAAATGGATCTGCTTGAGTACCATAAAAGGGAGATGTTGCCGATGCATCAACATACCAATGGGTTTGAGAAAATAGGAAGAGTGGCAATACAAAGAGTGCCAAAATAAAATATATCTTGTTCATTTTTAACTCCAAAATATTTTTCGTGTAAATCGGTTAACGATTAGCTGCCTGTACATACCCAAAATGTTCAGGCAGCGCCCTTTCTTTTAGCGATAACATTTAATTCCTCGCTCCAGGGCAGTTATCTCAAGAAAAGAGTGTTCCTGTCATTCAAAATTCATAATTTAAAATTCATAATTATTAGAGCGCCTCCGCGCTCACCAATACTCGCTGCAAACCGGCAAAATCAACCTAAAGCTATATATATATATATAGTTACGGTTTTTCTCCTTGAAAGATCACTTTCTGCCAACATCCGATCCTCCTTCATCATTAATCTCACTGTAAATAAAGTTTACAATCATACTAAATCAAATGTATCAACCATATTTACTGCAATCTTACTATATTACAATCGATGTTTTATGTATCTCTATGTTTACATCCAGTATCTGTACACATCTTCTCACATTGTCACTTATAATATTATATCATTTCAATTTATCTAATATTTATGTTCACATAATCATTGTTTACTCGCTCAATTATTATGCAATAATCATTCCAATGTTACTTATATTTACTCTTAAAAGATCATTAACACTTTATCTGCTACCTGGTAATATTATCTTGATTGAGCCCACACTTAAAACTAAGAATTATGATAAAACCATTAAAAATAATATGACAAAGAGCCCAAATTCAAAAAGTTACTTTTATTAAAGTGCCTTATCTGAATTTCTTTTCCGCGATTTCTGCGTTTCCGCAGTGAAATGACTTTTTATAGTGAGCTATTGATTGTTATTCACTTATTATTCGCAACGTATTTTCACCTGATGATAAACAATAGCCGACGTGATACATTGCTATCCCTGTGTTAATGATCATTAGCCTTAATCACATTATATAGCTGACAAAGATCTTACGATGAATAAGCAATATCCTGACCTGTTTACGGATAAACCTCTCCTGTTTCAGTAATATTCTGCCAGATCATCGTTAATTCTCCATAGCCAATTAATCATTAACAATCCAATTAACTGATTTTACTTATTTCCAGTCAAGTATTAATTAAATATCGTAAGTCGAAATCCGAAAACCGTTTATTTTACATTTTACATTTTACATTTTACATTTACTCAGTGCCCTCTGTGGTGAAAGAAATCTTCATTTCTTCTCACCGATCACCATTCACTGTTCACGCCAGAACGCAGTGAAGAACAACCTTAATTGCAACACCTGTTCTCCAAAAATATTTCTCTTTTTTCTCTTCTCACTTGTCTTAACACCCGTATCAAGGCAACTAAAATTCTACAATTTCAGCGAAATCTTCATATTGTACTGAAACAAAACAAATTACCCTTATTTATTGTCTAACTCATCACCCTAATAGCACCCGATTGGCATCCGATTGGGTTATAATCGTTTCATAATCGGAAACTTCTATTTGCGACCCACAGGAAACTCTCACAATTATTTAGAACGTTTCTCCTGAAAAATTAACTTTTCCTATTTTCCCTGCCTTTATCTTGGAGTGCATTAAGACCCCTTAATGCGATTGAAAAAGTGAAAACTTTGTACAACTATAAAACGGATAGTCTGGCGAAGAGAAAAGAAGATTTTTCACGACCAGCCTTCGTAAAACCTCACCGTGGCAGACCGAGGTCACAGAGAGAGAGTTTTACTTTACTTCATTAAATCGCTAGCATGAAGGAGATTAAGGCCGCGCTAAGGAGGGTATAAGGTTGGTCTAAGGAACCACAACAAAGATCAATCTAACGATATTCTGTTAGATTGTGTCTTGTTGTCCCACCTAATACCCACCTTAGACCCACCTTAGTGCTGTTCATAGGGTAAAGGGAGCAGCAGTTGACTAATTTCAAGCAAATAATGGCAGTATTTTTCGTGGTTTTTGTTACAGATAAAATCTAATCGTCCATCATCCATCATCCATCGTCCATTATCAATTGATGAAGTCAATTGTCAATTATCCCGTATCCAATGCTGATATAGCTTCTGATCTCATCGGGTCTCCGGCTGCTGCCCATAAGAGTCAATTCAATTGGACCAATGGGAGTTTGCATACCCAAGCTCAAGCCATAACCTCTCATAACAAAGTTTTCGCTTGGTGAATAAGGAAAATCACTTATTATTCTGGCAAAGTCATAACGCAGAATAATAAATTTACCATCCCAGGGCTCATACTGCAAACGCAGTCTGCCCAGGTAGCCTTCTTCCGCCGCCACTTCCCCGAAATTCAGTCCCATAAATGGTCTGCTGTTATCTTTTTCCAATAAGCCGCCAAAATACAGCCGTTCCTCATAGGGCAGGTTATGTGTATCCAGGAAACCCAGAAATCCGCCAGAGGCAAATGAGAGCCGGTGTGATAAAGCAATCAGCACCTCACCGTCCAGGATAAACCGCCGGAATTCTTTATCAGTATCTGCATTAGTTTTCAGACTATAATAATTCCTGCCTTCCACATAAAGTTTTATGCCCTGGGTAGAGTAAACAGCCCGGTCAACGTTATCAATTCTGGCATAAAAGGAATTGCGCAGCCAGAATGTTTCATTATCTGCATTACCCCATTCCGGGGGAACGAACTCACCAGTAGATTTGATATTAACACACTCAATATTACTACCGACAGCAAAGCTATTAGAGAATATTGTTTTCAGATCAATCACTGAGCCGGTGAGTTCAATATTAAATCTGGCTAACTGGGTGCCTTTCCGATCCCGGATATTGAATTTGAATTTATTGTAATAAGCATCCCAGCCTACGCCAAATCCCGGTTCCCAGCCAGTATGCACAAATTCCGCCCAGCGGAAATACTGATAATCACCTAACTGGAGATCAATGGAAATTTTCGAGCCCATTACCGCAAAATTCCGAAATGTGGTATTGAGAAGGACTCCTGCTTTCCGGTCACTGTCATAATGAAAACCTACCCGGAATAACTTTGTGTTCTTTTCCCAGACCCTTATCTGCAGGATATAACCATTATTATCCCATTCCAGACGATAGATTACTCTCTCAAAATAACCGCTGCCATAGAGTTGTGAAATTGCCGAGTCAATTTTATCGATGCTTACCCGACTGCTCTTTTTCAACCGCATTTTACCTAGAACCAGGTTCTTGGAAACCTGTTCCAGTCCGCTGAAAACAATATCTTCCAAATATATCAATTCCGGATTGGCATTAGGTATAGGTTCGTATTTTTTATTAAGTCTGGAGGAAAGTTCGGTTAGTTTGTCTTCTACCTTCAGAGCTGCCGAAGCGCCTAAGGCTATTAATTTGTCTGCTTCGTTAAATTCAGTTATCCCGAATTCATCTACTTCCGGTTCAATGAGAATATCTGCCAGTTTCCTTTCTTCCCTGGTCGACGCCGCCCCCTGAAAAGCAATGGATTGTTCCATTATTCTCACCAGCGAGTTCAGCTCTTCCCGCTTATATAATCCATTACCAACATCAACACCAATGATGAAATCTGCGCCCATATTCAGGCAATCAGTAACCGGTAAATTCCTCACCAGTCCGCCATCTACCAGGAGCCTGCCCTCATATTCCACAGGACAGAACAAGGACGGGATAGACATGCTTGCCCGAATTGCTTCCGGCAGGTAGCCGCTATCCAGAATTACTGCTTCCCCGGTCTCAATATCTGTGGCAATACATAAAAATGAAATTGGCAGATTGCTGAAATCCTCAACCTGATGCGCGGAAATTGTTAAGCGGGTTAACAATTGTGAGACATTCTGCCCGGTAACCAGGCTTTTAGGCAACATTATTTTATACCCTTCAATGGGAAAGGAACCAATATACCTGCTCTGATCATTTTTCTCTTCCAGCGATAACCTGCTCATGGGTACATGATCATATAATAATTCATCCCAGTCCTGGGACATTACAATATCCTCGATTTCCGCCGCAGTATAACCCAGACTGTAAAGCGCTCCGATAATGCTGCCCATACTGGTGCCGGTAATATAATCAGGCATAATTTTATATTCTTCCAGAACCTTCAGTACGCCAATATGCGCCAGCCCCCTGGCTCCACCACCACTCAGCACCAGCCCGATCTTAGGCTCAGCTTCACTTCCCTTAAGTAATATGAATAAAAAAAGCAGTACTAAAATTACGAAAACTCTGATCTTCACTTCTCACTTCTCACGTTTCACTGTCCTGTCCACCATTCACTATTCACTATTCACTAATCACTAATCACTAATTCAAAACTTATAAAATATCCCTATCTGTGGTATATACATCGTAATTTCGCCATCGGATTGAAAGGTGATCGGTATTTCCAGAAAGCCCCGGAAATATTCCATGATCTCAAAGTCAACACCCACACCGGTTCCCCAGTAATGACGATTTGTAACTTTATATCCATCATATTCGGCGCCACTCATATTATAATCATTGCCTACCCAGCGTTTCTTTTCCTGGTGGTAAAAACCATAACCGACCAGCATATAAAACCGGTTCGTATTATTTTTCTTAAGAGTTTTCATCACTGAAATACTCGTATTGGCAGTTAATTGACGCCCCCAGCCATAATAATCACTGCCCACTTTATTATCATAATAATCCGGGATATCGTCCTTGGTCGCTAACAGCATACCACTGATCTGGTAACCCCAGTCATCTGCCCGCCAGTAACGGTATCCTACGCCTCCGCGGCTTAACTGACCTGCCACAAATCCCAGATTGTTCCTTTCCACTTTCCCGGCTGCCCATATTCCGGAAATACTAATTAAAACCAATAATGTGATTATCTTTCTCATTCATACCTCCTGATCAATTAATACTCGAAAAAGTCAATAAACGGTCAAGTATTTTCATCCGATACCAGCCGTTTCCCCAGACTGATGACACCATCGTCTTTGTAGCCGATCCGTTTATAAAACTCTATCACCTTCAGATTTCCTGATCTTACCTGTAGATTGATCTTCGGACAACCGGCAGTCTTTAACAACTCTTCCGCTTTTGTCATGATCTCTCTTGCGTATCCCTTTCCCTGCAATGATGGCAAAATGGCTAAATAATTAATCCAGCCGCGGTGACCTTCATATCCTGCCATGCAGGTGGCTATCACCTTTCCCGCCAGTTCGCCCACCAGCAACCATTCGGGATTTACCTGCATTTTTCGCTTAATATCAAGCAGGGCATTGTTTTGTGGAATGATCAATCCGCATTCTCTCCAGAGTTTGATAACTTCATCTGCATCAGTCCAGCGAAATGGACGAATTATCATAATTTACCCCTGTTATATTACTTGTTCAGTGATTTTCAAACCGAAACTCCCTGAATCCACAAGAGAGGCAAGAAAAAAATCACAGTTGCACGAAGTGGGTTTAATCCATTTTGTGCAGTAGTATTTGATGAAGAGAAGTAAGAATTTGCGTGCAGAAGAGTTAGAGAATTTTCATGAATATTATTTTTATATTTATGAAAATTATCTAATTCTCTCTGCGCCAAAAGCTTACTGCTATTCGCAAATTTCTACTGCACAATATGGATTTAATTATCGGACAAATACATTAGGGGCAGATCTAGATACCCATTCGAGATTTATAATCAGGTCTCTTCCACGATTTTAAAATCGGGAGTCCACTCCGAAGAAGGCGAAAGTTCCTGGATAAGGCAGTTTTCAAAGCCGTATTTCTTTACGATACTGATGGCTTCTTCGTATTCATCAAAAGTCAGTGACCTGGCAGTTTCGGGAAAATGCTCTGCTTGCCAGGAGGGATAATACTGTGACATCAGGCTTATATAGAGCTGGTTTCCGATATTTTCCGCCAGCCATTTGATGATATTTTCCAGATTGATAATATCACGGGGCAGAACGAGAATACGTACAGCCAGTCCGGAAAGAGCAATATCATTAGCATCCAGAGCTATATCGCCAGTCTGACGGTACATTTCACTGATGGCATTTGTGGCATGGCGGAAATAATCAGGAGCTGCGGAATATTTTAAAGCGCTTGCCTCGGAAGCATATTTGAAATCTGCCAGATAGATATTTATCAGTCCCTTCAGACTTTTTAGTGTTTCCTCTTTTTCATACGCATTAGAGTTCCAGACAACAGGTATGTGCAGATCCAGTTTGCGGGCCAGAAGCAGAGCTTCTGCTATCTGAGGCGAAAAATGAGTGGGTGTGACCAGATTGATATTATGAGCCCCATCCTGCTGCAGACTGAGCATAATTTCGGCTAGCTGATCTATCGAATAATCTTTTCCATGATCAAGCTGGCTGATCTGGTAATTCTGGCAGAAACAGCAGGAGAGATTACAACCGCTGAAAAATATGGTCCCACTGCCGGCAGTTCCGGAAATGAAAGGTTCTTCACCGTAATGCTTTTGCCAGGTATTTATCCTGAGAGCTGTGCCGCTTCGGCAGTAACCGGCAGTATGGTTTCGGTTAACACCGCAATTGCGGGGACAGATACGGCAATTATCCAGTGCTTTCAGCATATTTTTCAGTGATAATTTTACGGGCAGCACGCAGATCAAGAGGATCAACGTAAAGCGTTTTCTGATTAGTATAAACCACAAAACCGGGAGCACTGCCACGCGGTTTGCGCACATAACGTATTTGAGTATAATCTACGGGCACATTTGATGATTTGGCGGCTTTGCTGTAAGCAGCAGCGAGCCGGCAACCAAGCTGCAGCAGATCGTCAGGTAACACTTTTTTCTTCAGATTGCGCAGCAGGACATGTGTTCCTTTGTAAATACGGGTATGAAACCACCAGTCATCCGGGCGTCCCAGACGTGTGGTGATGAAATCATTATCTTTGCTGTTACGCCCGATGAAGAATTCCCAGTCCTGATTAACAATAATTCTAGTCAAAGTATCCATAAGTGGTGTTTTTGCTGTTTGCGGCAGGCTGTATTCCCCGGGTAACGGCAGATTAAGTTCTTCCAGTTCAGCTATTTGCTGTTTCAGAGTGGCAATTTCTTTTTCAGTGATCTCCTGCTGCCGGGCAATGATAATTTTCCCGGTAACGGATTTGCGGTATTTACGGAAATAATCAGCAACATTGGCAGCGGGAGACTTATCCGGTTTGAGTTTGATTTCAATTTCCGGCATTTGCGGGAGAAAATAATCGATCAATCTAATACGATCTATGCCGTTTTTGATCAGGTGCTGGTTCGCTTTGAGCAATTCACCCTGCTGTTTCCAGGCATTCCCGGCTTCGGCGCTGGCGAGTTCTGCAGCCAGTTTTTCCAGTTTTCTTTCTTTCTTCCTGATCTCAGCTTTGAGTCTTTTTAAAGAGGAATTGCGGGTCTGTTCACTGATCTTGAGCAACCAGCCCTGGTAGTAGAAGCTTTCCAGAAATTCATCCATACCGCTAAAACCGCCTGGGGCATTTTCTAAAATATGCAGCCTTTCATCAAAGCTCAAAGGATAAATGACCGGTTCATTCGTATTACTAAAACCTGCCGGAGGCAATTCATAACTCACAGCCGGAATGAGCTGACGAAAGTGGTTTTCCGCTAAAGTAACTTTGCGTGAGCAATCCACAATCTTCCAATTATCGTTTTCATTGCGAGTTAAAATGATATTAGTGAACTGAGGGATAAATTCCAGGAACAGCCGAAATTGCTGAGCCGGTAAAAAAGGGTCAGGCTTTGTGAAATCAAGATAGATAATGCGTTCACCCGGCATTATTCCTATCTCCTGCAGGCGGGTGCGCTGCAGGTGCTTTTCCATGATCGCCAGCTCCACCGCCGGCTGCCAGTTAATGATTTCCAGATCACTGAAAAAACAGAAAGGCTGCTGCGATTGCAGGTTTATCTGCAGGAAACTGCCCTGGTTAAAAACCAGCGCATACTGATCCCGCCAGCGCAGGACAGTACGAAAAAAAAGCCCGAGACGCTTTTGCTCTCGAGCCCATTGTGCCAGGTATTTAAATTCCACTATTTATCACCGAAATTATAGTTTTCTCCCACCCGGAAAGGCGACTCGTGTTTGATGGGATTACCTTCTTCATCATAACGCTGCAGAGGTCCCACTTCCACATCTTCATTAAAAGTTGTCTCCATCTTAGGTTTTCCATTTTCCCAGTAGTACTTCCAGAGTCCGTCCATTTTGCCGGCCTTGAACTGACCGACCATCATGGGTTGGCCATTTTCGTAATACTGGGTATAGGGTCCATGATGGTTTCCGTCTTTAGAGGAGCCTGCTGTTTTCAATTTTCCGTTACGGTAATAATTATACCATTTACCGTTGGCTTTGCCATACTGGTAAGGTACTCTGGTGCGTAACTGCCCGTTGGCGTAATATTCGCTGTCAGTTTCCAGTTCCAGAGAACCATTGATCTGCACAAATATCTGTTCATGCATCACGGCGCCATCTTCATAGCTGTCCAGAATTTTGCGCATTTTGGTTATTTCATTCCCGTTCTCATCGGTTTCTGTGAAATAATCACCTTCCTGCTGTTCTTCCTTTTTCTTTCGCATAGCTTCCAGTACCCGTTCCTTTTCTTCGCCTTCCAGCTTGCGGGTAACAGCACCCGGCTGGTTCATCATATCGGCATAAGGTCCCTGATATTCAATTTCCTGCTGCGGCGCTTCCAGGTCTGGTTGCGGTTCGGCAGGAGGTTTTTCTGCTGAAGTTAACGTATAATCCTTAATTTTGCGAAGATCAATTTCCTGTTTAATTTTACCATCTTCATAATATTCAACTGCCTTGATGCGCTGTCTGTTTTCACCTGATACTTTATAGACGATTACTTTCTTCCAGTTACCATTGTCATATTTTTCAATAACTTCGGAGACTTCTTTGGCGCATCCGGTCAACAGTGCCACTATAATTATGATAAGGGCAACTCTCTTCATTAATACCTCCTGATTATTTCTTTTTCTTCTCTATTATTAAAAATACGGAAACCAGAGCAATACCGGCAGCAAAGCTGAGTGCGGAAACCCAGAGATTATTGTTGATCTCCGGCAGGATATTCCGGGAAGTATATAATATCTGGCCTTCCTTAACTATTATTTCCTTAAAGGGCCAGAGTGTATAAAGACTGGCAACCATCAAACCGATAAGAAAAGCAATAGTCTGTGAATGGTATTTCTTGAGCGTTAATTTTAATAATCTGGTAAAAAATAATGCACCCAGCACTGTTCCAATACCCAGAGCGCCCACAAAGATCAGGTCTCGTTCGTTGATGGCATGCACCATATTCTTGTATTGTCCTAGCAGAAGAAGAACGAAAGAACCACTGATACCGGGCAGGATCATAGCAGAAATTGCCAGTGCACCACAAAATACTGCATATAGAAGTTGTGCAGGACTGTGCAGATAAGCAATACTCACGGTTGCGGCAACAGCTTTCATTTCCATTTTCAGATCGCTGAGATGACCAAACCCAATGGATAAACCCAGCAGGAAAAGCAGTCCTGCCAGAAACCAGAATAATTCCGGTACTTTGCGGCGCTGCATCATTGCCCAGGGAACTGCTATGGAAGGAATGATCAATCCCACAAAAAAAGCATAAGTGGGATCATGCTGCATTTCCAGAAAATATTCTATCACTTTTGAAAGCAGCACTATGGAAATTACTGCCCCGATAAAGATGCGCAATAGAAACCAGAAATCTATTTTCTTAAACGCTGGAAAAATCTTACCGGAAAGGAGTTCCTTTAAAAATTCACCGTTCAGATTCCCGATTGCATTGATCAGTCTTTCATAAATTCCCAGTATCAGTGCAAAGGTTCCGCCGCTGATCCCGGGAATGATATTGGCCACTCCGATGAGCAGTCCCTTGATCAAATCAATAATACTTTTCATATTCTCTCCACAGATTACCGGCAGATTCTTTTCAGCCAGTCCTGATATCGCTGATGCACTTCCTTTTTTGAGAAATCAGGAAAAATTGGACTGATGGAAATATAATTTTCCTGGATTACAGCAGTATCCGCAGCGTCATCTTCACTCCAGATAACGTCGCCGGAAATCCAGTAGAGTTTATTACCATGGGGAGCATCAATTTCTGTAACGAAATTCTCGTAACGACGATGACCGGGATGCGTGATCTTGCAGCCTTTGATCTCATCTATACTGACGTTGGGTACGTTAATATTTAATACTTCTTTGCGTTTTATCATATCTGCCAGTCCCAACTCAAGCAGTTTGCATAGATGATGGGCGGCAGTTTCATACTGCACATCTACAAAACTGGTTACTGAAATTGCTATGGAGCGGTATCCCAGGAAACAGGCTTCAATAGCTGCCGCCACCGTGCCCGAATAAAGAATATCCTCCGCCATATTCTGTCCCTGATTTATACCCGAGATCACCAGATCAAAGGCGTCAATCCCAAAATTATGATAAGCGATCAAGACACTGTCTGTGGGCCTGCCATCCACGGCATAACGCGTCTCACTGTATTTATAGATCGGTATGGGCTTATGTAGGGTGATGGAATGTGAAGCCGCACTCTGCTGCGTTTTCGGGGCGCACCAGGTTAGTTCATGACCCGCTGCTGCCAGATATTTCCCCAGGATATTTATCCCGGGCGCATCTATGCCGTCATCATTAGTCAGCAATATTCTCATTATTATGTCCTTTCATTATTTAAGCATAATTTCCATCTGGATACTTTTTTTCTGAATATGTAATAAAGTCAATTGTTTCCTTACACTTGCAGTAAACCAGGTGCAGGTAAGGCAGTAATTATTTCTTGATTATATTTGTTTTTTTTTCAGATCAGCTAACTGATCCTTCAATTCTTTCACCTGATCCCGCAAGTCTTTAATGCGGTATTCCCGACCAGTAAAAAGTTTCTGCATATTCAGCAGATCATTATTTTTCTCTTCCAGTTCGGCATTTACCTGTTTTAGTTCTCCCGTCCTCTCTTCAACCAGTAGTTCCAGATCCTCACGATGCCGGGCAAGCTCCCGTTCCACCTGCTTTTTTTCTGTGATATCCCTAAGTGAATGAGAAAAACCGGTAATGTTCTTCTCCGCATCCAGAATTGGCCAGGCAGTAACCTGATAATCTCTTCCTGCTTCCGAAAATTCCGCTTTCTCCATTTTACCGGAAGCTAAAGCGCTGATCGTAGGGCAAAATTCCGGCGGATGATCACTTTGATGAACGATCCGGTAACAGAAATTCCCGATTATTTCTTTTCTGGGCATTCCAAAAGCTTTGCATCCTGCCTCATTTATCTCTTGTATTCTGTTATCCGGAGACAGCATCATCAGGATATCTGTCATTGAATTAAAAGTGTTTTCCCAGTTTTTTATCATTTTTTGCATTTCCGCTTCTGCAGCTTTTAACCGGGAAATATCAACCACAAAACCATTGTAATACTGGGTAATTCCATCTTCATCCCTGGCTGCCTGAGAAGTGAGTAATACCCATAAAGGTGAGCCATCTTTCTTTTTATATAAGACTTCCACATTTTGAACCTGACCTGATCCCAGTGTGTCATATTTATTGATCAGTCTTTCGCGCTCATTTTCATGGAAATAAATATTGTGCAGATCCGTGGTTGACATTAGTTCCTCTGCTTGAGAATATCCCAGCATCACCGCCAAGGCGTCATTAGCTTCCAGAAATCTGCCCTCGCTTGAAGACTGGTAAATGCCTATGGGAGCAAGAGAAACAATGTTCTGGTATTTTTTCTCGCTTTTCTGCAGTTCATATCGAGTCTGGTGTAATTCCTGGTGTTCTGCCACGTCCTGCAGCGCTCGTTTGATGGAGATAAGAAGTCTGCCTGGTTTGTTCTTATCAATAAAATCTCGAGCTCCTGCCTGCATCGCCTCCGAAGCGATTTCTTCCCCAATTACACCTGAGATTAGAAAAAAAGGGGGATTCTGATTACTTTCTCTGGTTATGCGCAGTGCATCCAGACCGTTAAACTGAGGCATTGAATAATCTGCAATTACCACATCCCATTCAATCTCACTCAAAGCAGTTCTCAGATCCTGAGGACCAGATATTACCTTTACGAAGGCATCTTCCCAGTTGTTTTCAATTTCCCGCCGTAATAATCGGGCATCATCAGAATTATCTTCTAAAATCAGGAAATTATGTGTCTTTTGTATTTCCATATAGCCCTCCATAGATATTTATGCTTTCCGTTTTATTTTTGTCAATAACTATCATTATAATTCAGCAATTAAGATACAAAATGTTCATTTCAGATAAAAAAGACGCAGAAGTAACCTTCCGCGTCTTTTGGTTAACCCTACTTTATACTTACTTTATTTAACTTCGATCTGACGTGCGACTGATGGCGCTGCTTTGGGTATGGCTATCTTCAAGATGCCTTTTTCCATTTCAGCACTGATCTTTTCTACATCACAGGTGTCATCAAGTACAAAACTCCGACGGTAACTGCCCTGAAAACGTTCACGTCGTATCCAGTTCTTTTCTTTCTCTTCCTTCTCTTCTTCCTGCTTCGCTTCGATGATCAAATTGTTCTTTTCAACCCTTATGATCACGTCTTTCTTTTCCATCCCCGGTAATTCTGCCGTGATCATATATTCCTTCTCATTTTCCGCGATGTCGCTGTTGATGCTGCGCATCTCGCTTTCATCTACGAAATCATCCATCATCCGGTCAAATACTCGCCAGACATTATTGACAGTCGGGTAATAACCTCTGTTTCTTCTTATTGGTAAATACATGCTTTCCTCCTTGTTTACCTTTCTGATTTTTTTATTTTCTGCTCATTCCTGAGCCACTTTTTGCTCTTTCACTCTATCTGGTGAATAATTTAATCGAACTCTGATAAATGTCAAGAAAAAAAATTAGCAATTTATTGATTTGAGTGCTAATATATGAAATATGTTATTGTTAAGTTTTTATGTACCAAATAGATATGATAATGAAAAAATATGGCAACGGCGAGAATAGAGTGCTATTTAGTTGTTTATCTGCTCTGGCAGTTTATTCCTAATCCGCAAAAGTAAGCTGTCAGTTCCTCAAGTTCTGATTTTTCGAAAGGCTGCAGTTCCATATTAGTATGCCCGACTCTCCTGGCCTCGATATAATTCTGCAGGTAGTAATTATCACCAGGAACCAGGAATTCGCTGATTTCTTTAATTTCAGCATTTGTATGCAGGTTACGGGCAATAGTCGTGCGGAATTCATAATCCAGACCACTTTCCCGGATAATATCAATACTTTTTTTTATCTGTTCAAGATTAACTGGCACCTGGATGGATTTCACATAATGTTGAAAGGGTGCCTTGATATCCATGGCAATATAATCAACGAGTTCCCTGTTGATCAGTTTTTTTAGAGGATTTGCCCGTGAGCCGTTAGTATCCAGTTTGACAGCGTAGCCAATGGCTTTGAGTTTTTCCAGAAATATCTCCAGCCCTTCCTGCAGGAGAGGTTCACCACCGGTAATAACGATGCCGTCCAGTCTGCCGAAACGTTCCTGCAATAAATTCAGAATTTCGTTGTTATCCAGGGGTAACTGATAGCGTCGGGGCAGCACGAGTTGCGGATTATGACAATAGGGACAGCGGAAATTACAGCCGCGAGTAAAGATAGAGGCAGCAATTTTGCCGGGATAATCGATCAGGGTAAATTTTAAGAAGCCGCCGATAATCATAGAGTATAGCTAAATGGCGACCCGGAAAGTTTTACGCAGTTTAAATTCTTCCTTTTTGCCTTTATTCCATTGCTGCACGGGGCGCAGATAGCCTACTACCCGGGAATATACTTCCGTGGCAACACCACATTCCGGACATTTATATTGTTCTCCCAGCAGATAGCCATGGGAGGGGCAAACACTGAAGGTCGGCGAAAATGTGAAATAAGGTAGATGGTAGTTCTCACAGATGCGTTTCACCAGGGTTTTAACCATCAGGGGGTCATGAATTCTTTCCCCGGTAAAGAGGTGGATTACTGTTCCGCCGGTATATTTTGTCTGAATGCTATCCTGCAGATCAAGCACCTCAAAAAGATCGTCGCTGTAATAAACCGGCAGGTGAGTGGAATTAGTATAGAAGGGATCGCTGCCTTCACGGTATTCTTTTTCATCGGCGACAATGATGTCAGGATAGGTCGCCTTATCGAGCTTGGCCAGACGATAGGTGGTTCCTTCCGCCGGGGTAGCTTCCAGATTGTAAAAATTCCCCGTCTCATCCTGGAACTCTATCAGTTTCATACGCATAAAATCCATTGTGCGTTCCACAAAGCTTTTACCCTGTTCTGTTCCGATATCAACACCGAACAGATTCAGACAGGCTTCATTCATCCCGATCAGGCCAATTGTGGAAAAATGATTTTTCCAGAACTGGTCTGTACGCAGCTTAATATCTCTCAGATAGAATCTGGTATAAGGATACAGGTTCATTTCCGTGTATGTTTCCAGTACTTTCCGTTTAATTTCCAGGCTTTCCTTACCCTGCTGCATCAGTTTTTCAAGGCGGTTGACAAAGTCATTTTCATCGGTTGCCAGATATGCCAGACGCGGCATGTTGATCGTGACCACTCCAATGGAGCCAGTGAGAGGATTTGCACCAAAGAGTCCTCCCCCGCGAGCTTCCAGTTTACGCGTATCAAGCCGCAACCGGCAACACATGGAGCGTGAATCTTCGGGACTCAGATCGCTGTTGATGAAATTGGAAAAGTAGGGAATGCCATACTTTGCCGTCGCTTCCCAGAGATAGGAGAGCATGGGATTTTCCCAGTTGAATTCGGCAGTTATATTATATGTTGGGATAGGAAAAGTAAAAACACGGCCCTTGGCGTCGCCTTCTGCCATCACTTCCAGAAACGCTTTGTTGATCATATTCATCTCGCTCTGGAATTCTTTATAGGTTTTCTCTCTTGCTTTGCCTCCGACGACCACATATTCGTCGGAATACAATTTTGGACATTCCAGATCCATGGTCACATTGGTGAATGGCGTTTGAAATCCAACCCGTGTCGGTACATTGATATTAAAAATAAATTCCTGCATCGCCTGTTTCACATCACGGTAATTTAATTCATCATAATACACGAAAGGTGAAAGCAGGGTATCGAAACTGGAAAATGCCTGAGCTCCTGCTGCTTCGCCCTGCAGAGTATAAAAGAAATTTACTATCTGCCCCAGAGCGCTGCGGAAATGTTTTGCCGGTCGTGTTTCCACTTTGCCTTCCGCACCACGGAAACCGGTCATTAGAAGGTCATGCAAATCCCAACCAACACAATATACCGAAAGCAGTCCCAGGTCATGAATGTGCATATCTCCACAGGCATGTGCCCGCCTGATTTCCGGAGGATATACTTTGTGCAGCCAGTAGTTCTTGGATATTTCACTGGCAATGTAATTATTTAAACCCTGCAGCGAATAAGACATATTACTGTTCTCATTCACCTGCCAGTCCAGCTTCTCCAGATACTGGTCAATGATCTCAATATCAGCATTAGAAACAATCTCGCGGATTTTCGCATGCTGATCCCGATAAATTATATAGGCTTTCGCAGTCTTTTTAAATGTGGATGAAATTAATACTTCCTCAACTATATCCTGGATCTCTTCTACAGATGGTATACGGTTTCCAACTGTTTGATAAGCAAGATTCAATACATGCAGCGTAATCTTTTTTGCCTGCTCCACACCAAATTCTCCTGATGCATCGCCGGCTTTCACCAGAACCTGTGTAATTTTTTCCGGTTCAAATTTTACTAATTTGTTGTCACGTTTTCTAATATAATCAAACATAGACCCCTCGTACTCATTAATCTCTTTTAATTTAACAACTTAACCCGCTTTACCTGAAATTTTGATTTTCCCTGCTCAGGTTTCTAACTTCAACCTTTATAAATATTTTATCTTTATGTCAATGTAAAAAATATTGAAGCACTCTTCAGATTTCTCAGTTACTAAATATAATGCCGGATTAGGCCAATTTTAAAAAATTATTACGCTTCTTCGAAATGCTCCGACAGTGGATTTAACTTTCAGTTACCATACTTGAGATTAACACTCCTAACCACTTGTAATAATGTTATTTAATTGATTTTATCCTGATTTTTCCAGGTATTTCAGCATTTTCTGCGACATAAATTTTACTTAACTCTATACTTTCATAATCGCTTGGCTCTTTCGTTAACCCGGGTCTGCTTTGCCGGACTGATCCTTAATATGTTTGATTACATAGTAAAGGATTTCTTGCCCGGCTGGGCTGATTGCCAGTAATTTCCTTTTGGTATTTTTCTGCTGAAGAGTTCGTTAATATTTTTAAATAATAATCCCGGAGAAGGTTCTGAAATGCCTTTCGCATTTAATACCTATATCATTTCTTAAATTATATAAGTGCTGGATCCCGGTTCTCTTTTAAGGTTATCGGGATTTTCCGTTTTATTCACCATTATTTTTCTTATGCCGATTTTGCTTGACTGGTTAATATGGTCATATTTCTTTCAAAAATAAATTGTTCTGAGGTTATTATGAAAAAATATATTGTTTTCGTCATACTTCTGGCTGCGGTTCTTTTTGCCTGGTCAGATGATCGAGAAGTCATAGCTCCCGATTTAAATGAAACCGAACTCTGGAATTATCTGGTTGATAATTATAAAACCACCACTACTCTTGGTTATGATAATGCCCGTGATATTTTATACAGTGAAATTGATTTGCAGCCCGGTAACATATTGGAAGGTATCTATTCCGGTTATTCTATCGTCCTCGATCCTCTCTATGACCCTTCCACTTATGCATATAGTCTGGGTATAGACTGCGAGCATTCCTGGCCTCAGAGCTACGGAGCTGACCAGGAACCCCAGCGCAGCGATATGCATCATCTTTATCCTTCCAAGAGTAATGTTAATTCCGCTCGCTCCAATGCACCTTTTGGTGAAATCCCCGATATTGAAACCGATAACTGGTACCGGCTGAGTGAAGTACTCACCACTATTCCCACCAGCAATATTGATGAATATTCAGAGAAAGATAACTTCGGAGACGACACCTGGGAGCCCAGAGAAGAAGTTAAAGGTAACATTGCCCGCTCCATGTTCTATTTCTATACCATGTATTATGATAATATTCAAAACAGCTTTATGGATAACCAGATGGATGAGCTCTATGCCTGGCATCTGCAGGATCCGGCTGACGAAACTGAAATAACCCGCACCTGGGCAATCGCCTCCTATCAGCAAAATAAACCTAACCCTTTCGTGATTGATGACTCGCTCATCGAACGCATCTGGTATTATCAGAATGTTAATCCTCTTATCTTCGTGACAGCACCTAATGGCGGGGAATTCTGGTTTACCGGTAATGATTATGAAATTACCTGGACGTCTCAGGATTTTACTGAAAACGTAAATATTTCACTGCTTCTGAATGGGCAACCCCTGCCCCTTGCTTCAAATATCAGCAATATCGGCTCCTGGCTCTGGAATATCAGCCCTGCCTTGGAAACAAGCAATCAATACCGCATACGCATCGGCTCCCTAAATGGTTCTGTAACCGATGACAGTGATGCTGATTTCACCATTATGCCCCCTGCCGGTGAAGATGATTTTGTTATCATTTCCGAATATGTGGAAGGCAGCGGCTTTCATAAAGCACTGGAAATTTTCAATGGTTCTGATATTCCTCTTGATCTGAACGGCTGGAGTCTGCGCAAACAGGTCAATGGTGCCGGCGCCTTTGGAAATGAACTTCTCCTCTCTGAAACCATTGCTCCCTGGAATGTATTTGTCGTCTGCTATGATAATGACGGCGAGAATGATCTTACTGAAAATGATGCTGTCGATCTAGCTACCAATAATCTCTGCCTGGCCTTTAATGGAAATGATGCCATCGCCTTATACTTCAACGGAGCTATGGTCGATCTGGTAGGCATTATTAATTCACCGGATGACTGGGGCAACGATATGACCCTGGTGCGGAACAGCAGTATTGATGCTCCTTCTCTTGACTATGATCCGGCCGACTGGACGCAATACCCTCAAGATACTTTTTCCTTTCTGGGGTTTCATGACTATGCTGTCTCCGTAAATTATGGCGATATAGATGGCAATGGCTCCGTGGAAGCCTATGATGCAGCTCTCGTTCTGCAATACGTGGTCATGATAATTTCTGGCTGGAACGAAGAACAGATCACCGCAGCAGATGTGGATGGAAATGGTCTCATAGACTCCTATGATGCATCCCTGATCCTGCGCTATGTTAATGGAATAATAACTCAGTTTCCCATAGAATAATTTCTGGAAATTCAACGATAAATATAATGAGACCCATACCGCCAGGTATGGGTCTCATTATATTTATCGTCTTACAGGGAAATCTTACAATTTACTTCTTTATCGGCATGCTTTCGAGCGCGATCATCTCACAGCGTGGGGATGTATTAGTGACTTCATGATTCCTGGCATTTTCCCTCTTGGATTTTTCAGAATCAGGATCGAGATTGAGGCGGCTGTCATCATAAATAATGGTATAAATATCATCAATCACCAGATATACATCATAGAATGTATACTCATAAAACTGGTCGGTTACTTTGATATCCCATGACATATTGGCTTCACAGACCCAGGCTACCCATTCTCCTGGCTGAATGAGGCCATTAAGATCATTGCTGCCCCAGGTAGGTTCAGAAGATGGTGATATATATACGCCGTCTATATCGTCATAGGCGGAATGGTTCTCCACCCAGATGCCACAGGCGTCAGGATGAAGTTCCAGAATAATAAGATCATCTTCCTGAATGTTTACGTCTATTTCACCGGAAAAAATTGTATAGCCGTTATACTGAACAGACTTGGTAACCTGGGTATAGGGCCAGGGATCATAAAAACTCACCAGATCTTCCCACGGAGCTATTACCTGTGATGCCCCGTAATCGATGTTGATCCACATTTCACCCTGGGTATTTGTGCTGTAATTACGTACTAAAAGACAGCCAAAGGTGTTATCGATCTGCACCTGCGCTGTTATGTCCGGTATAAGATCCACGTAAGTCTGATAAGTATCTGGCACCAGGTATCCCAGGTATTGATGGGCATACTCAACAATTGCCCTGCCCCCATTTACATTCAGACCGCCATCACCGTCTTCGATGACTACATCTAATGTTGAATTAGCACTAACATTGACGGTAATTGGTGTGTAACCAAGATTATAAATCCAAACTGTTGCTCCAAAATCAGAAAAATTAACGATCTGGATAATGGTAGAATATATAATTTCTTCATCTTTTTCTTCACAGGCAAATATAAATAATACAATTAAAGAAATCAGGATCATTTTTATCCACGTTTTCATTAGTAACCTCCAAAAATATCTTTTTCATAAAATAAAAAAGAACGAAAATGTTGTCAATTAAAATGAGATGCGGCCTGGTTACTAACCTGAAATAAAGATAAATGTACTCACCAGCGATAGTAACAGAAAAGAGAAGATAGTAACAAGTAGATGAGTTCCCAAAATTAATAAACTGGCATCCCCCCGTTTTATTATTCATGATTTGTGGTAACTTCTTATTTTATAAAGTAATATTTAGGATTTATTTCTTATAATTCCCGGTACGGGATAAATTTATATAGCGTAAGGTTGCACAGAAGGTGCTACCTTATGTAAAAAATGAGTCCCTCCCCCACTCCAGCGGCGCTACGCGCCGCTGGAGTGGGGGTATATGCATCAT
>JAIPGO010000042.1 GCA_021736135.1 Candidatus Cloacimonadota bacterium | reverse complement strand
TTATAAGTAGTTGCATGATTAGATGCATAGTTACATTATAAGACAAGTGGTATCATTGACCAGAATATCGGTATCATTTTACCGGAATAACGGTATCCTTTTACCGGACAGGTGGTTCAATTTGCTCCGGAATATTCAAGATGAGTATATAAGCCTTCTGCACAATATACTTAATAAAGTAATTTATGAAGATACTGCTACAATTAAAAATATGATGAGTTCCTCTCTGATAATATTTAAGAAACTTATCGCTTATCTGGCTTATTGGACTATTCCAACTATCAAGGTTTCTTCAGTTTGCAATGAACTTGACATCAAGAAAGAGACTTTATACGAATTTTTTGATCTTTTACAGAGAGCTGATCTGATAAATATGGTCAGAAAGCGTAAAGCGAGCATCAGATCATTGAAAGATACCAGGATATTATTTCTGAATCCTAATCTGTATTATGCCATAAGCAGTGAATTATGGAAACACACTCCTGACCTGGGAAATATAAGGGAGTCATTTTTTGTCTCGCAGATTGAGCAGCCTCTATATGCCTCTCAGGTAACTGATTATGAGCTTGATTTCCAGGGCAAGATCATTTCCTTCGAAATCGGAGGGAAAAGCAAATCACGCAGCCAGATCAAGGATATTGAGAATAGTTATGTTTTTAAAGACGGGATAAGCATTGGATATGAGAATGTGATTCCTTTGTATCTGGCGGGATTCTTGTATTGATTAATGGTGATGAGTGATCGGTGACGATTGAGCTTCACTCAGTGATGGGTGAAAACGAGGGATCGAGGGAGGGGACCCAATTGAAAATTGAAAATTGAAAATTGAAAATTGAAAAATAAGCTTCATTTCATTCAGTGGGAAAACGAAAATGTGAGGGGATTTCACTTCGTTCATGACTTCTGGACTACTGAAAACTAGACTACATGATTACTACTTCACTTTGTTCAGCGTGATTGGTGATCAGTGATTTGTGATTGGTGAAATTTCAATCAAGGCAGGGAACTATAGTAATTTTGAATTTTGAATGTGAAATCAGAAGAAAATCAGGGCAGGGATGCCCTGGGAACGTTTTCAGGGCATCTCTGCCCTGATTTTGGAATGAATGACGGTTACTTTCCAGGTATGTTTTTGTAGTTGATCAGCCAGTAGAATCCGATTATTGACTTGGAGTCGCGGATTTTTCCGGTGGTAATGTAATCTGCCAGTTCGGCAACGGGCAGAAAGATGATGTCGATATCCTCATGCTCTATGGCGAGTCCTCCCCCGGGGGCAACTTTATCTGCTTCACTGATTTCACCGTAATAGAGGATGATCTCTTCATCAGTACAGCCGGGAGCAACAAAGAATCTCTGAATTTCCTTGAGTCCGGTGACGTGATATCCCGTTTCTTCAATTAATTCGCGTTCGATCGCCTGGTCAGGCATTTCATCATCATCTGTAAGTCCGGCAGGCAGTTCCATTAGCCAGGGGTAGCCTGCTTCAGCAGTGGAATAGCGGAATTGCTTCACGAGCAGCACGGCGTCTTTTTCTTTATGATACAAAAGAGCAGAGACGGCAACACCGCGAATAAGATTAAAGCGCTCAGCTTCAGCGGTTCTAGCACTATTATGATAATCGAAGGCTACTTTTACTTTTTCTACTTTAAAATATTCATTAATAAGTAATTTTCTATTTTTTACCTCAAATTTCATAGCCCCTCTTTGATTGTATAGCGATAGTTGATATCTTTAATAGTAGCAGTGCGAGAAATACCGGATGGAAATTCAATGCGGATCTGCATCCCGCTTTTATGATTACCCAGTCCAAAATGCTGAATGAGTGAGTGCTGATTAGTGGTACCTTTTCCTCCCTGGATTTCTCTGATCTGGATCCAGTCCTTTCCCGTTAAACTCATGCGGGTGCCGATACCGTCACAGCCTACAGTCGGCTGAACTTCAATTTCCAGCCAGTTGTTTTCATTTACGGTATCATTACGAAAGAGCTGGATATTGCCTCCACAAACGAGCAGGTCAAGATCGCCGTCTTTATCGTAATCGCAAAAGGCGGAACCCCAGCCGTTAAAGTGTCTGGTTCCGGAAAGCCAGGTTACTTCCCTGAATGTTTTATCACCGTTATTCAGGTAAAGGAAGGAACGTCTGCCATCATAGACATCCGTGAGGTAGAGATCAAGATAGCCATCGTTATTTACGTCACCCCAGGATGGTTCGGAATTGGTTTCCTCATATTTAATTCCAGCCTGACGCCGGATGTCTTTAAACGTGAAATATGGACGACCCTGGTTTTCATAAAGCATAGTACGGTTGGAAAAATCAATATAACGGGGATGAGCCAGATTGGCGCAAATGAGGTCAAGATCACCGTCATTATCAAAATCACCCCATTCGCTGCCGATCGTATGTCCCCACCAGCCTTCCATTTGATCTCCGGCAATTCCTAAAACTTCCGCTTTTTCCCTGAGCCTGCCATTACCATGATTCACAAAGAAGTAATTGCGGTTCAGGCGGTAATTACTCACATATATATCAAGTTCGCCGTCATTATTATAATCCCCCATATTAACGCCACGCCCGGCACGATTGACCATATCTTCCGGCAGGGCATTCAATTCGCTGGTCATGTCCTTAAAAGAGCCATCTCCCAGACCAATTAAGAGTTTATCCTGATAATATTTATCGTTGCCCTCATAATTTGCCAGGTACAGATCAAGATTGCCATCACGGTTTACATCACCTAATGCCATACCTTCCGTGGAAATCCCATTATCAGTAAAGGCAGAATTTCTCTGGAAACGATGGAATTTATAATCAATGTTTATCCAGACTGCCTCCGGATCCTTAGTTACTATGTCAAGGTCACCGTCATTATCCAGATCACCCCAGAGAGCCCCACCAAAATTTATATCGGAAGAAAAAACGTCCTTAGTGACATCGACGAAATTTTTACCTTTAAAGTTTTTAAATAATCTACCTGCTCCGCTGAGGAGAAAATCTTCCCAGCCGTCCTCATCAAAATCACCCCAGGCAATCCTGCTTCCGGAAACATTCTGCAGTCCGGTTTTAGACGTGACATCAGAAAAAATGACATCCTGATAATTCAGACGCTCACGACTGTATTGTAGAGTGGATTTTTTAGCGGTATCCAGCCCGGCAAGCTTGATCAGGAGACTATCCGCAACCGGAGTATATACATTTCTGCTATCGCCGAGAACCAGCGCCCGGCAGCAGTGCTCAATTGCCTTTTGCTGCTCATTACGTATGTCATAGAGTTTTGCCAGGGCATAATGCAGACTGCAGGTGTTAGTTTCGTCATCAATTCCGAGTTCATTATTTTCTATGGCATCCGTAAGTATCTGTTCCGCCAGACTGGAATTGGAAGCATCAGTTAATAATCTTCCATAAATATAGGCACTGATGATCTTGGCAGATCTTTTTTCCAGTTGCCATTCCTCTTCAGGATAATAGGTGACTTTTTTGGGGGCAAGACTGAGATGATAGGCTTTCTCGGCAAAATATAAAGTGCTGTCTGCCTGAGTATCTTTTGTAAAACGGGCAGCAGTGTACCAGGGCAGATAGTCTTCCGGAAAGGCATCACGCCATTCTTCAAGATAGAAAAGCATTAACTCGAAATCCTTAATATTATAGAGAGAATAACAAAGATACTGATACATAGTCCGGCGCCAGTTAGAAGCCGGATATTTTTCCAGCAGGTTCTCAATGATGAGAATTTTTTCATGGTCATCTTCCCAATACGGATATATCTGATCATAAAAATCATCTCTGGCAATTTTGAAAGTTTCTTCAGAAGCAGGGAAAAGTCTTACAATATGAGATCCAAGAGGGTTTGTTTCGGAAGTATCCGCTTCCGCTATGATCAGTCCCATCATGCCATAATACCTGGCCTCCACTTCTTTATTTTTCATCAGTTTTCTGGCTTCCGACTGGATGGCATAACGAACGGTTACACTATCTCTTCCGGCACGAAACAGTCGGTCTCGCCAGCTTTGATAGCGTTCTTCCGGAGTGAGCGGTCTGCGCAGCGAAAAACCATAGGCAATCTGGGTAAACATGAGTAACAACAAACTGAAGAAAAAAACTTTTCTCATAATCAGTACCTCGACAAATTCTTTATAAAGTTACTAATATCAATTATTTCTTTTGCGGAAAATATGGCAATCTTTTCAATATCCGGCCAGTCTTTTTTTGATTCATCTTCTTCAATGGCAATAACCTTCATACCTGCTGCTGCGGCAGATCTGGCACCGGCAAGAGTATCCTCCACCACCAGGCAATTTTCGGGCATAACGTTCAGATCAGCGGCAGCAGTCAGAAAAATATCGGGATAGGGTTTACCTCGCAGGTTCTGATCACCGGTAGTTATCACTTCAAAAAAATCCCGAATGCCGTTATTGACAAGCACCGCCTCGGTCAGCAGAGAACTGTTACTGGTGCCTATTGCCATTTTTATATGGCTGGCTCGCAGGTATTCCAGTAATTCTCTTACTCCGGCTTTGAGTTCAATGTCATTTTCATAATGCTCCTTGACCATATCCGTCCATTCCTGGCAAATTGTTTCTATACTATCCGGCAGATCAAACCTGTTTTTCACATAATGCGCCAGTTCATGAAAGCTGTTGCCAGCCGGAACATTGGAAAAAAGATCAGGAGTTGCCGGAATTCCTCTTCGCGTGAGATATTCCACATCGACTTTAACCCAGATACCCATAGAATCGATCAAAGTGCCATCAAGATCGAAGATCACTGCCTGCAGATTATTCATTATAATTCCATTAAGCGGGCTCTCACTTTTCCACTAACCATATCCATAATCCAGATGGTGATGGCAATCAGCCAGATGATCAAGCCCACATTATGCCAGCGCAGCATTTGTTGCTCCTGCTGTAGTGCCAGACCAATACCGCCACCTCCCACAAAACCGACTATTGTTGCCATACGCACGTTTATATCCCAGCGGTAGATGGTAAATGCCAGAAAGGGTGAGACTATCTGTGGTATTACGGCATAAAGCCAGATCTGAAGAGTTGAGGCACCGGTACCCGTTATTGCTTCCACGGGTCCCTGATCGATGTTTTCTATCTGCTCCGAAAAAAGCTTCGTGAGTGAGGCTATGGAATGGATCATTAAAGCCAGCATACCGGCAAAAGGACCAATGCCAACCCAAACGCAAAATATGATTGCCCAGATAATTGCTTCCACGGAACGGAAGAAAGTTGCAAGAGTCCTGATAAATATATAAATAGAATTTCCCCAGAAAGTATTTGGCATCAGGTTACGGGCAGCCAGAAAGCTGAAAGCAAAGGCAAAAGGTAAAGCGAATATCGTGGCCAGTAATGCCAGATAGATAGTCTCTGCCAATGCTGATAGCATAGGCAGCAGATTCTGAAAATTGGGTGAAAACAGACCCTGTAATATTCCCCGGGTATTATTTATCCCCTCAAAAAAATAAAGAGGATTGATCTCGACTATGATCCAGCCGCAGATGAAGGTCAATATTAACATCACAGTGATAAGCCAGCCACTGAAGCTGTGCCAGTATTTTTTTCCGGCGGAAAACCCGAAGATCAGCAATCCCAGTGAATCTTCCAGAAACAGGCAGATGAGTGTGAGAATTAAGGATAACAGTATTAGCGGAAGTAATTGTAATGAGAAATCGAATATCTGCTGCAGCAGGAAAACTATACTTCCCAGGATATAACCAAAGGCAAGAATATCAATTAAAACTGCATAAATCCTTTTCATACTATATCCACCTCTTCCGCGTCTTCACCATATATTTCCCGAAAACGGTTAGGATCAATTTCCGACGGTGAACCTGAAAATACGATGTTACCGTCTTTCAGGGCAATAACGCGGGAGCCGTATTTCCGGGCAAGACTCAGGAAATGCAGAGAGCAGATAATAGTGATCCCGTCATTCCGGTTAAGTTCGCCAAGATAGCGCATTACGCTGTCAGCCGTAGCGGGATCAAGACTGGCAACCGGTTCATCTGCCAGAATGAGCTGCGGATCCTGCATCAGCGTTCTGGCAATAGCAACCCGTTGCTGCTGACCGCCGCTGAGATTCCTCACTTTTTTCTCTGCCATCTGCTCAAGACCCACCCGTTTCAGGTTCTTCTGTGCTTTATTTACCAGTTCCTTATCCAGCAGAGGATACAGACTTTTACTCAGAGAAAGATAACCCAGATAGCCGGATATCACATTGGTAAGTGCCGAAAGATTTTTTACCAGGTTAAACTGCTGATAGATCATACCTATCTGCCGGCGGATGCCGCGCAGGTTGACCTGACTGGCAGTAGTAACCTCTTTTCCCTGAAAAATTATGCTTCCCTGAGTGGACGGTATAAGTCTGTTCAGGCAGCGCAGAAGCGTGGATTTACCGGAACCGCTCAATCCGAGAAGGATGAGAAACTCGCCTTGTTTTACTTCCAGATCAATACCTTTCAGGGCTTTAATGCCGCCTGGATACGTTTTATGCAGATTAGATATTTTTATAAATTCCACTATTTCAGAAATTCCTCTGCATTTTTATCAAGAGCATCTAAAGCCTCACGAACCACGTCATAATCTGCATCAACTGCCAGTACAAAACCGTCAACCGAATAAAGCTCCTGCAGTGTGCGCTTGCCTTCGGCTGTTTGAGCATAAGCCATCAGGGCGTTAATCACCTTAGTCCTGATTTCTTCAGAAATCCCCTGTCGGAAAGTGACCGTATCATTGGGTATCCAGTCCGTAAACGCTATGGGTACAACTTGTTCCATTATATCAGGATATGTATCCATAACTGCCTTTCTGGCATCCTGAGGAATACTGTCAGCGGCTGGTGACCAGTAAGAACAACCTACATCAGCTCTGCCCTGATAAACAGAAAGAATTGCCTGCGGATGTCCACCGGCAAAATAATATTTGCCAGGAGTTATTCCATTTTTCTTTAGAAGTGCCGAAGGGTAAATATAACCGGAAGTAGAAGACGCGTCAGTAAAAGCAATTGTCTTGCCCTCAATATCAGCTAAAGACTTAATATCACTATCTGCCCGGACTACAAATTGTCCACGGTAAGATTCCAGACCATTACGGATAGTAGTTAAGCCAATTTGAGCATTAAAGCGCTGTTTTGCCAGAATATAGGCAAAAGTGGGCAGCCAGCCTATATCAGCCTGAGAAACACCCATTGCTTCAATAACCGCTGCATAGCTTGTGGGTACTGCCACTTTGAATTTGTATCCGGTCAGTAATTCCAGTTGACTGGCAATTGCTTCCCCGCTGCTCACCACTTTTCCTGCTTCCATGGATGGTACAAAATACATCTTTATGGGATTATCCTGGCTTCCCAGTTCACCTTTTTTCCCGCAACCGCTAAACGTAACTGCTATAATTAAGATAAAGAATATTGTGATTTTTCTCATTTTACCTCATTACCTATAAAATATCTTTGATCTGATGCAGAGATGTAACGGTGTAAACCGGCTGATAATCTCCCTGCTCTTCCTGGAGAAAGTTGCACCAGATACTGTCTATCTCTGCATTCATCGCACATTTTACATCAGACTGCAGGCTGTCTCCGATCAGGATCATAGCTCCCCCGGGCTGCCAGTTCATCTTTTGCCGGATAATACTAATTACTTCCGGAGCAGGTTTATGAATACCCAGATCTTCTCCGGCAAAAAGCTGAGTGAGATCATAATCCATAAACGTTCCCTTTATCCTTTTTATCTGAGCTTCTTTCAACCCGTTTGTGATTAATGCCACCTGATACTTTTCTGTCAAGTATCGGTAAATTTCCTCTGCTCCCGGTAGGAACTTATGATGTTTGGCCAGCAGATCAATATAAAACGCGGCTGCTTCCTGCCAGTCCCCCTTAATTTCTGCTTCCAGAAAAAAATCATGGAATCGCTGCAGATTAATCTTTGCAATGCTGATATCTCCTGTTTCCAGTAGCTGCCATTTCCCGGCATTAATTCTACGGTAAAGTTCATATAGTTCCGGTTCGTTTCTATCCCCGGCATAATGACAGATAAGCTCCTGCATGGCCAGCCGTTCCGTGCGGCGCGTGTCATAGAGCGTATTATCCAAATCCAGAAGCACATATTTATAACTTTTCATAATTCTCCTAAATTTCATTTGCCAATTTCAGGGTTGCTCACTATTCGGCAATATAAATATTGCTGTCTGCCGGATTCCTTAACGGCTGGATGGCGTTCAGAGGTATTCTTATGAGTTTTTTTCGTAAAGATTTAGTGGGGAAAAAGCCGGTTGTGGTAGATGTCCCTCATAAAAAAGTGATGATGTGCCTGAATGAAAGCTCTTTAGACCCCTATCAGGCTGTAAAAAGTGAGTTTCTGGAACTGATGGAAAATATTCATCTTAACCGCTATTACAGTTGGATCACTGCTACTTTAAAAAAAGAACTGGCAGCTTATGTGGAAGTGACACAGGATATGATCATTATGGGAAATGGGGCAGATGAACTTTTATACTATCTCTTTCTTGCTGTTAATGATCCCCAGGCGTTTGCACTCACTTTGTCTCCTTCTTATTTTGACTATCTCAGTTATTGCCAGGCAGTAGGTTTGCCTTTAAAAATGTTACCTCTGGAAAAGGATTTCAGCTTCTCAACTGCCAGATTCCTTGAAATGGCAGCTGACTCAGCCTGCAAACTGCTCATTTTATGTAATCCCAACAATCCTACTGGTAATCTCTTTCCGCAAGAACAGCTCGAGGAGATTATTGCTGCAGATAAGGAACGCCTCGTCCTCATTGACGAGACTTATTTTGAATTTTCCGGAGTTTCCTGGCTGCCAAAACTTGCCCGGTATCCTAATCTTATAATTCTGCGAACCTTTTCCAAAGCGTTTTCTGCTGCCGGATTAAGGTTCGGTTACCTGGTTGCCGGCACTAAAGTGATCTCTGAAATCAGAAAAGTGGTTACTGCTTTCAATCTCAGCATTTTATCACAAACTATGGCGCTGGCAATCCTGCATAATAAAGCAATTTTTCTGCAGCACAATCAAAGCATAGTTACAGAAAGAGAAAGACTGGCAAATGAACTGAGGAAATTTCCTGAGATAACCGTATTTCCTTCTTCCACAAATTTTATCCTTTTTCGTTATCAAAAATCTGTTGACTTATTTACTTACCTCATTGCTTGTGATATTGCTTTAAGGGATGTGGGAAGCTTTGAAGTTTTAGAGAATTGCCTGAGAGTTACAGTAGGCAATATGAAGGAAAATGATATGTTTATTAGCAGGATTATGAGATTTATGAAATGAGAAAATACAAGTTTCTCTTTTTATTTGTAATTATTCTGGCAGTTTTTCTGGTTCTGAGCTGGTTTATATATGACGGTATAGACGTGTTCTTCGAACTTGTCTATTCTCCATCGAAGGATAAATCAGAAAAAGTTGAAACCATTCCCCAAAATACTAATGCCCGAACAAGTTATGTATCGAAAGATGAGCAGAAAGAAGTTCAGGTTAGAGACGATATGGCTGCTCCCGATACCAGATATATTAAAACACAGGAGACCGTGCAAAGAGATAATGCTTTCGAGAAATTTCTGATCAAGATCTTTCCTGAACAGCTTGATTACATTCTTAACCCATATACTTTCTTCCTGATCCTGATTCTAACCGTGCTGCCGGTGATCGGAATCTTTATTTACCTGGTTATCTACTATCTGCGCTGATACTCGCATTTCGCAAATTTTTTTTATTTCTTTTAATTTGTATTATATCTACCTTAAACTCTACCAAATTATGTCTTTATGGTTTGATGATAGTTGATCCGTACTATTTCTAAGGGTTTATTTGAACTATATTATTAGTTTGAATCTAAATTATTTCTTGACAACAAAAGGAAGAGAAGCCAAAAAATAAATCATAAAATACCGAGGAGGTTTTTAATGAATCGACAGGATTTAGTTGCGAAGATTTGTGAGGATTGCACTTTGACAAAGAAGCAGGCAAATGCTGCTTTGCTCAGCGTCCTTGACGGCATCTCTGGCGCTCTGTCAAAAGGTGACAAGATTTCATTGGTTGGATTCGGTACTTTTAAGGTTACCGAAAGAAAAGCTCGTACTGGAGTTAATCCTTCCACAGGCAAAAAAATTAAAATACCCGCCCGTAAAGTGCCCGTATTTAAACCTGGAAAGAAATTGAAAGAAATTGTTTAATTTTTTGTCACCTCAACGGAATTAAGCAGGAGCCCCAAAGCTCCTGCTTTTTTTTGCCCCGGAAATATTATTATTGACTGTTTTGCCTTAAAAGGATTTTGTATTTCCAGAATAATAAACGAAAGAGGATATTATGAAATTTTCAATAGAAAAGAAGGATTTGCTGCCTTTTATTCAACATTTAAATAATATTATTCCCAGTAAGAATACTATGCCCATATTGACCAACTATCTTATTAAAGCAGACGAAAATGAAAATCAGCTGATCATTACAGCAACCGATCTTGAAATAACGGTAATTGCCACTATAAAGGCTAATATTATGCTGGGAGGTAAAGTGGCAGTTTCTGCCAGGAAACTGATGGAAATATTGACCCGTATGCCCGATGAAGTCATTAATTTTATTTACCAGGAAGACGAATTGCTCATTACTTCCATATCTGCCAAATTTGACCTGCTCTGCGCTGAAGCAAATCAGTTCCCGATGGTACCGGATGTTGATCTGGCTGATTCCGTCGCTTTTAATGCCGGTCTGTTCCGTAAAATGATCAGCAGCACAAGCTTTGCTGTTTCCACAGAGATCAATCGTCCTATTTTTACTGGTATAAACTGGACTCTTGATCCTGAGTTTCAGATGATGGCTGCCACGGATGGAAAGAAGATTGCTGAGTTTACTCATCATAAACCTACCCATGTTACAGAGCGGATCGATTGCATTATTCCCACGAAGGGTTTAAATTTCCTGGATAAAGTAATCACGGAAAACTTCGATACAGTCAACGTGCTCATTGAACCTAACCGCGTGATCTTCAGTTACGATTCCTATCTGCTTATGACTCATGTTATTGAAGGACGCTATCCTGATTATAATAAAGCTATACCTAAAAATAACAACAGTATTCTGATAGTTGATAAAGAACATCTCAAGCAGGCTATTGGGCGTGTTTCCCTGCTGGCAACGGAAGATACTTACAAAATACATCTATCTATTTCTAATAACAGTTTCATCATTGATTGCGTTAATCGAGAAGAAGGCGAAGCAAGGGAAAAGATCACGGAATTCACCTATGATGGCAAGGATATAGAAATTGCATTTAATTACAAGTTTCTGCTGGCTATTATAAATGTGATTGAAACTCCCAGGGTTGAATTCAAACTGGGCGCTTCCAATGAAGCTGCGCTCCTTTTCAATGTTGACCAGGAAGAAGACTATTCCACCCGTTTTCTTTTAATGCCACTACGGTTGCTGTAATTGCTGCTTAAATCACTGGAATTAGCTGATTTCAGAAATTATAATGCCCTCCGTCTGGATTTTGACAGACTGGGGGCTATTATTTCAGGAGATAACGGCACGGGAAAAACCAACCTCCTCGAAGCAGTCTATTACCTCGCTTTTGGTAAATCATTCCGCACTGCCCTTGATTCGGAAATCATCAGGTTCGACCAGAATTTCTTCCGTATTGCCGGTTCATTTCTCCATACCGAAAAGAAAATTGTGATTTCTGCTGCTGCCGACAGAAATAATAAAGTATTCAAAGTTGATAATGTCTCTCTGGCAAGGATTTCCGAATTATTCAAATATTTTCAGACAGTTTATTTCTCGCCCGCAGACCTGCAGATCATCACGGGTAATCCCGGTAAAAGAAGATTGTTTCTTGATCAGGCTATTTCCCAGTATGATGCGGAATATCTCGTGGAACTGAGACTTTTCCGCCAGATTCTCAGGCAGCGAAATGCCCTTTTAAAAAGCAGATTCCAGACTTCTGAGAAAAAATCATGGGATGAACAGTATCTGCTCTCTTCCCGTAAGGTTATCGAAAAAAGACTCACTTATCTGGATGAATTTATTCCACTTTTTAAGACCTACTATGCGCAATTGCTTCAAACCAGGGAAGAGGTTACCATTTTATACACTTTTGGTCATAATCAGAAATCACCTCGTTTCTCTGTTAATGAATTTCAGCAGCAGATGACAAGACTGGAAAAACAGGAAATCCTGCTGCAGCGTTCTCTTATCGGTCCTCATCTTGATGATCTGGAATTTATGATAAATAACCGCAGGGCACGCAGCTTTGCTTCTCAGGGACAGATTCGCTGTCTTACCATTATTGCCCGCATCACACAGGCTCTCCTCATAAGCAGGGACCAGAATGATAAACCGTTGCTGATGTTTGATGATGTGCTTTCAGAACTTGATAACAACAGAAGGAACCGGATACTGGAATTACTGCATGGAGACCACCAGGTGCTGATTGCCACGCCGGATCTCGCTGCTTATAATGATTTACACCTGCCGATTATTCCGCTCAGGAAATAGATATGAAATTCCGAAAACCTGCTGACTTGAACCGTAACGTTCTGGGCTGGATATTTTATGATTTTGCCAATTCCTCTTTTACTACTATTATTGTTACGGTTATCTATGCCGTTTATTTTAAAAATGTCGTCGTCAATTCCGGAGAGATGGGCACTGCTCTATGGGGGAGAGCCATCAGTATTTCCATGCTCATGGTTGCTCTGGCAGCTCCCATTATGGGTGCTGTGGCCGATTTTTCGCGAGCTAAGAAGAATTTTCTCTTTTATTTTACGGTCATCACCGTCGTTTTCACAGCCTTGCTTTATTATGTGAAGCCTGGTGATATTTCCCGAGGCTTCTGGTTTTTTATAATTGCCAATTTCGGTTTTAACTGCGCTAATGTTTTTTATAATTCCCTGCTCCCGGATATCACATCTCGAAGTTCACTGGGTAAGGTTTCCGGCTGGGGATGGAGTTTCGGTTATTTAGGCGGTCTGGTTTCTCTGCTGCTCGTTTATCCCCTGGTGAATTACAATATCCGGCTCGTTTTTCCAGTAGTGGCTTTATTTTTTTCTACTTTTGCCCTGATTACTTTTATCTTTCTCAAGGGCTCTCTGTCCCGGTTCTCTCGGCGTACTAACTATTTCAAAATTGCCTTCCAACGTCTTTATGCTTCAGTTCGCAGTATCAGGCATTTCAAAGAACTCATCAAATTCCTGATCGCCTTTATGATCTATAATGACGGCATAGTTGTGGTTATTTCCTTTGCTTCCATCTATGGTGCCACCCGTTTTGGAATGACAACCGCTTCTTTGATCTCATTTTTTGTTATAATGCAGATTTCCTCCTTTTTCGGTGCTTTTATATTTGGCTATATTCTGGACAGAATTGGTGCCCGGATCACAATTTCCATCACATTGCTGCTCTGGATTGTCGTAACGTTAGGTGCCTTTTTTGCTGCTTCCATAACTGCTTTTTATGTTGTAGGTCTCGTTGCCGGTTTAGCCATTGGTTCCAGCCAGTCATCCAGCCGCACGATGCTCGCCCTGCTCACGCCTCCCGCCAAAATGGCAGAATTTTACGGTTTCTATTCTTTTACCGGAAAGGTTTCCTCGGTGATAGGTCCCCTTATATATGGTGAAATTGCCAGGATTACTGGTTCTCAGAGGTTTTCCATACTCGCTATTACGGTGTTTTTCATTACGGGATTAGTGGTTCTATATTTTGTTGATGAAAAAAAAGGTCTAACCGCCGCCGGGAACTGGATCGACACCTGATCAAAGTTTCTTTACTTTCCAGGAAAATCAGTTAATTTATAGACAAAATAAATGCCTCTTTAATCTCAGGCATAAATAGAAGGAAAGGTGATTAAAATGTATAGAAGTTTTCTCTTTGCCAAGATTCATCACGCTACTGTGAATGAGCGTGACCTGAATTACGTAGGCAGTATTTCTATTGATCGCGATATTCTCGCAGCCAGCGGACTTTTACCTGACGAAAAGGTTGATATATATAATATTACTAATGGTGAGCGCTTTTCCACTTATGTTCTGGAAGCGGAATCAGGTTCCGGCAAAATAGGGCTGAATGGCGCTGCTGCTCATAAAGTTGCTCTCGGTGACAAAGTTATTATTGTCTCCTATTGCCAGCTTGCCGAACGTGAAATTCCACATCATAAATCACGCATTATTGTTATTCAATCTGAAGATAACCTCAAATGGACGATCAAGGAATAGAAATTGAAACCTGAGATCATTACCAGCATTTCTGCAATGAAGAAATTAACCGGAAAACATGCCGGATTAACTGGATTTGTGCCCACCATGGGCTTTCTTCAAGAAGGGCATCTCAGCCTCGTGCGCCTGGCAAAAAAACAATGCGATGTAGTTGTTGTCAGCATTTATGTTAATCCCACTCAGTTCTCACCCAGTGAAGACCTGGCTTCATATCCCCGCGATTTTGAACGCGATTACGCCCTCCTCGCTGAACTTGAGGTTGATTATATCTTCTTTCCCGATAATAACGAAATGTATCCCCCTGACTATAATACCTGGGTGGAAGTGAAAGGTATTTCCGAAGTGCTTTGCGGAAGATCAAGACCTTCCCATTTTCGCGGCGTGACAACTATTGTGCTTAAACTGGTCAATATTGTTCAGCCGGATTATATGTATATGGGTGAAAAGGACTTTCAGCAGATCACCGTTCTGAAAAAAATGCTCAAGGACCTCAATTCCGATACCATAATTGTGCCATGCCCAATAGTGCGAGAACCTGACGGACTCGCCTTAAGTTCCAGAAATAAATATCTCGATGAAAAACAGAGGCAAGATGCCCTCTGCCTCAGTAAAGCTGTGAAATTAGCCCGGCAAAGCGTTGCCCAAGGCTGCCGGAATCCTGAGGTTATTCTTAATATTATTACCCAATTCATTACTGCCGCCCACGGCAAAATAGACTACATCGAATTCCGCCAAAGCAATGATCTCTCAGCAACTGAAATCATAGACAAAGAAACCCGTATTTTCCTCGCCATATACATAGGAAAAACCCGTCTCATAGATAATGCGATTCTTCTGCAATAAAAGTGAATAGTAAACAGTGAATTGACAGAAACCCGAAACACGAGATCCGAAAAAACTAACTATTTACGATATCTTAACTTAACTAAGCTGCCTTGCGAATAGTCTTGTACTTTCGCAATGGTGGCGATTGATATTTTTTACAGCAGGGAAGTTTAATTTTACAACCATTGCGAAAGTCTAAAGACATTCACAAGGTTTTGGCTGGGGAGAATGAGACTTCAATTACTTCAGGAAAACCTGGCTTTGATTAATTAACGACTAACGATTAACTCTAAGTGGATGCCCCGAAATCAGACCAGGGATGGTCTGGAAACGTTCACAGGGCATCCTTGCCCTGATTGAGATTCCATTCAAAATTCATAATTTATAACTACCTGTGTTGGACGTTCACCAGTACGCAGTATGGGGAATGAACACGAAAGCTGACACGATTTTTGAGAACTCGCCGTCATTCGGATTGAAAAAAAAGCGATCATAAGCTTTTTCACTTTCTTCCAATCTAACCTCTCAAAAGCTATATTCAACTGAAAACACCAGAAAAGTTTGACCTACATTTAATGTAGATTAATCTTCCAGATTAATTTTTTTTTAAATAAAGTTAAATCCTGTAAATCTGCCATTAACTTCTTATTATAAAAATAACTATTGACAATTTAACTAAATTATCTGCTTCGTATATCTGCCCTTATCACGTGATAACATATAATTGTTATCACGTGATAGGGGTAAACTTAAGAAGCACAGGAGATTATTATTATGAGTGATATGGAAAATGACATTGCGTTCCTAAAGCGGACATGCAATATTTACGGCAAACTGGATAATACTGTTTACCGCCGTAAGCGTAATGGTGAACTTTGGGAATATGATTATGAATATGTTCCCAAATATGCGGCAACTGTATTAAGCAGGCGTACCGACATTATCAACAAGGTGCTTGGAATGCTCACAAACCTTCGTTCCGAAGATTATAAAAGATTTGCCGGTATTCTGTTTTATTATACACCTTATATTATTTACCGGGGCAGATACAGTTTCACTGCCAATACTTTCTATAAGATCTTTCAGCGTAGCGAATATGATCTGAATACAGGAAGTGTATCCACGACCAGGACGCTGGCTCCCCGCACAAAACTGGAATACAATTTTCAGGAACCGGGAAGTATAAAGTTAAGTTGCTATCAAAATAATGAAATTTTCAGCGAAAGGGAAGTGATCGTTATCGCAGATGATGCTGAGCTGGAAACTGCCTATCAGGAATGGTTTACTGAGCATCTGGAAGAAATACTGCAACTGCCGGTGCCGGAATTTGTGAGTAGAAAAACCTATCGCAGGCACTTGCAAAGGATTGATGTTTACAAGAGTCTCAGCGGGGACGTGGGAAGCTATCTGCAGATCGCTAAAACCAGTAATCCTGGAATCATGTATGTGCGCATTAAGGCAAGTCAATCCGAAAACCCGCAGACGCAGTACTTTGCGGAAGTGGTTCCCCTGATTGTAAATTGCTGGAATGGTGTGCAGCCTGAGTTTCTGGAGGTCTGGAACAAATATCATGAATTATGGTATAAAGATAATTTCAAGTTAAATGACAAAGTTTTCAGTGTTGTGCACCTCTGGATACGTGTGACGTTCCGGGCTGCTGCAACACTTGGTTTTGATCTGAAAACGCTAAGCCCTGAGAACTGGTTGCCGGAAGTGGAAACCCTTGATGATCTGCTATTAGCATCAGAAATGGGGCATTATGGATTAAATCAAGCAGAATTGAATACAATAATATTTTAACCGCGAAAGGTGCGAAAAACACGAAAGAAGAGAATATTTTTTTTACCAAGGATAGCACGGATTACACGGATAATTTTCTTATGTTAACGACTCTCGGCTAATTATTAACGAATATCGGCTTTCAGTTCCCGGCTCTCGGCTCTCGATTCTTCTCACTGTTCACCAATTCTCAATTCTCATTTATACACGCATTTATACGAAGTATCTCCCAGAACTTTAACCTTGAATTTCACATCTTTAGCAACGACAAAGGTCTCAAATGGTTTATAAGTTTTCCATTCGGTTTCACCTGGCAGCTTTATCATCATTTCACCGCTGGTAACGGTCATATATTCCACCGTGGAAGTCCCGAACTCATATTCACCGGCAGCCATAACGCCGATAGTAGCGCGTCCTTCCGCACTTTTAAATCCAAGTGACATCACCTTTCCCTCAAAATATTCATTAACTTTAAACATCTCAACTCCTTATTATTTAGCATCGAAAACAAGACTTCCTGAAAACATGAAGACACGACTCACGATTACGTATAAACAAAAACTATCCCGCTCAACGGGAAAACCCAGTCACTGGAACTTGCCAGGATCTTCTGCGGTGTTTTCTGTAGTTCCGGGAATTTATCTCTGCCTGAAAATATGGGTATAATGCTTTCCATTTTCAGGTTTTGGGGATAATTGAATTCTATGGCATAACCACAGGTGATATCCGTGATAAAAACGCTTAACTGATGATAGGAACGTGGGTAGAACGTCGTGGTGGTGATCAGAAAATCAACGTCTTCTCCTGTGAGTTCTGACAGTTTATCATTGTGGCAATGAATTTCCAGGCAATTCTTATTTTTTTTATAGCTGGTTTCCAGTTCCAGTCCATTAACCATGATTTTATCCACAAGGAATGTTTCTTTGCTGAGAGGCAAAAAACTATCTAATAACCAGCGGTATTCCACTTGCGGTTTCAGAAAATATTCCGAGAGATGTGCTTCATCATTTGCACAGGCAATAATGAAATGTGAACCTGAGAGCTTTTTGCAGTAGCGCAGCTCCGTTTTAACCACGAAATAATCCTCAAAGCCGGGTGAAGTTTCGCTGCGAAAAGTTATCTTATGCCGAAAATCATGCCGGTAATCGATTTGCTTATCCCGGTCACGAAAGATATTTTTGATCAGGTCCTCAGTTATGAAATCAGCAATTTCGGAGCTTTGCAGTCGCTGCGCAATGGCAGATTCAATGATCCGGTTCAGCTTTTGATCATCATAATCCGTAGAAACAAATTCCCGGCGCAGTCGGGGAGCCGAAGCTACTAATTTACCATTTTCAAAAAAGAATCTCCTGGCGCGACGCCCCATCTGGCAGAGAAGTTCATAAGGACTGCCTTTATATAAAGCGGTTATATCATCCACGTGCAGTTCGTTTTCAGCGCCCAGAAGCATTACCTCACATCCGGTTTCGCAGGAAGGCAAACTGCTGATGTCAACGGCAATAAGATCCATAGACACCTTTCCGATCACTGGCACAATATTACCCTTGATCATAACTTTGCCAAGATTGGAAAGCAGAAAGTCATATCCATCGGCATATCCCACGGGAATGATAGCATAGCGCATATCTTCAGGGCAGCAATAAGTTTTGTTATATCCGATATATTCGCCTTTTTGTCCCATTTTAATCTGGCTGACCCGGCTTTTAAAACTCATTACGGGGCGCAGGGAAATTTTATCTTTCTGGCTGTCATCAGTATAAAATCCGTAAGTTAATGCACCCAGCCGTACCAGGTTTCCCTGTAATAATTTACCGGCAAGAACAGCACTGCTATTGGCGGAATGGATATATTTTGGTTTAACGGGCAGAGAACTTATAAATTTATGAAAGGCAATAATCTGTGTTTCCGTATATTCAGGGTCATTTTCAGCAGCAGCAAAATGCGTAAAAATTCCTTCTATGACCAGATTTTTCAGTTTTGCAATTTTATGATATAACTCATCTGCTTCTTTTAACCTGACACCGCTTCTGCCCATCCCGGTATCTATATTCAAATGAATATTATATTCAGCCTGCCCGGCTGCAGATAGTTTCTCCGCAAAGTCAAGTTCCGATACTGCCGGGGTTAATCTGTTTTCTATAATTAAAGGTATTTCCGAAACCAGGCTGGGTGATAAAATAAGAATTGGACATTCAAAATCCTGCAAACGCAAAAGCGCTCCTTCATCCGCATTGGCCACGCCTAACCAGGTAGCTCCGCCTGCCAGCGCTTTTTCAGCAATTTCTGCTGCTCCATGCCCATAAGCATCAGCTTTCACGATCTGCATAATTTCCACATCAGGTCTCAAAAATCCCTTCAGGACTTCGAAATTATGCGCAAAGGCTGATAAATCTATTTCTACCCAGCTCCGCAAATCTCTCTCCATCTAAAAGAACCGTGCCGCAATATTTGCCAGTTGCGAACGTTCGCCCTGCAGCAAAGTCACGTGCCCGACAATCTCTTCATCTTTCAGGCGTTCACAGGCTATGCTCAGACCGTTAGAATCACTATCCAGATAGGGAATGTCTATTTGATACGGATCGCCGGTGATCACGATCTTCGTGCCTTCCCCGGCGCGCGTGATGATCGTTTTCATTTCATGCGGGGTCAGGTTTTGCGCTTCGTCAATGATGATGAACTGTTTGGGAAGGCTTCTGCCGCGAATATAGGTCAAGGGTTCCAGTTCAATGAATCCAAAATCGAGATAATCATTGAGTGAAGGTTTCTTTTTGCCGAAAATGCGCCCGTTGGAACGTGATTCCTCTTCAGATTTATTGGTCAGCAGAATTTCCATATTATCATATATCGGCTGCATCCAGGGGGATAATTTATCAGATATCGTGCCCGGCAGATATCCCAGATCTTTTCCCAGTGGAAAAACAGGTCGGGAAACCACCAGCCGCGTATAGAGGTCTTTTTCCACAACCTGGTTCAATCCCGCAGCTAAAGCGATCAAGGTCTTGCCTGTACCTGCTTTTCCGATCAGACTCACGAGTTTTACTTCCGGATCAAGAAGCAGATCAAATGCCATCGCCTGTTCCGGATTTCGAGCCGTGATCCCAAAAAGCTCCTGTCCCGAATAATTCGCAAGTGGATAAAATGCATTAGTCAAATGGTTATAACGTGCCAGCTCAATTATCTCTTCACCACTTTCGTTCTTCTGAACCAGTTTGAGGAACTGATGTGGAACAAAATCGCCATACTCATTTTTTAAAATTTTATCGGCTTTGAATTTCTCGATAAGCTCAGGTTCGCATTCCAGAACGGAAAAACCATTATATATCTCATTAAAGTTAATCTTCTCAGTTTCATAGTTTTCCGCTTTCAAACCAACCGCATCTGCCTTGATGCGTACATTCGCATCCTTGGAAACAAGTAATACCGGCACTCCCGGATTTTGCTCCTGTTCCCACATTGCCGTGCCAATGATCAGGTTATCATTTGTATCTGTGATCAGAATATCTTTGGCTGTCTGGGAAATATATTTACTGAGTACGACTTTGATCTTACCGCCTTTCTCCGTTTTTACTCCCTGCTGCAGACTGCCTTCATTGCGTAATTTATCCAGCAGGCGACCTATTTGACGGGCATTACGCCCTTTCTCATCAACACCTTTTTTGAAATTGTCTATTTCTTCAATTACTGTAATCGGTATAACGATCTCATTATCTTCAAAAGCGAAAAGCGCATCCGGATTATGGATGAGCACATTAGTATCAAGCACATATATCTTTTTCATTAAATCTCCTGATGAAATTAATCAGTAACACGGTATTTCTGTCAATATCCTCTATTCAAAGAATACTGAAGAAATAACGTAATTGCTCTGCATATTTACCATATGTGATAATCTGGTGATTACCGCAAATATCATCAAACCAGTCATGTAGAGAGTTTTCCGTCTGAATTTCCATAGTAGTTCGGCAATGATAGAATTTTCCTATAATTCCCTGTGGCATTGAACCTTCCAGTATAGAGAAATTAAGATTTTTACCTAACCGGAAAATTGTTACGTCCAGGGATTTTTTCTCTTTCATAAATTCTTCCATAAAGTCATAATCAGATTCGGGTGATAGCTGCTTATTTCGATTTATCGAATACATATCAACCGGCATTGTACAGTGAGTAAGGAATAATTTCCCTGTATTAAAATCAATATGCGAGATATTGGTCATCCAGCAAGGGGTGTGAGTTAGAGAATTTAAGATCTTCATGGAAAAGGCAGCTTCGATATCACCTTCACAGGAAGTAATAATGCCTTCTTCGTTCAGGCGGTCTAGAGCAAGGCATACGGCGGCTCCAAATTTCTGTAATTCTCCACAACGAATACCAAGCATATTTGCCCCATGTAACTCTAACAGAAACTTGAAAGTGACATATAATAAGCCGGAATTGAAAAAGACTTCCCGTGAAATCTTGCCTAGATCTGTCCTGTTATCCCAGTATTCTGACTCACGTATGGCTTCTTCCTGTTTCATCCTGCTCAGAGTACTTTGCCACTCTCGCCAGTTCAAAGGTATGAGTTTTGATTGAAAAGGCGCCGGTGCAGAAATATTTTCTGAAGTTAATAACCATTCCTGGGGGCGTCCAATGATTAGAAGCTTTGATTTGTTAATACTGCTCTTTATGTTTTCAATATTAAATAACAGATTAAAAGTTTCTTCCGAAAAACTAGTTATACTTATCTCATTGTTATTGCTGTAATAGCCCTTTAATTCCGCGGCTGCAGATAGGGAGTTATTTACTGGTACGCAGTTGACATAAACATTAGAAAAGGCTTTTTCCACAATCCGTTTTACTAGAAGCTCCGTACCTCCTGATAACAACAGGATGATAATAGCTTCTAGAGGATTAATAAAGGGGGGTATATTATCCTGTGACCATATTTCAACACTGCCCAGCCCTTTTTCCTCCAGATATGATTTTATTGATTTCTCATCAATATGGGGAGATACTAGTGCAAAAACATTTTCCATTCATAGTTCCTTGATCCTGAGATTATACCTTTTTTTATTTCTAAGATTATGATATAATTTGCCCTTAATTGTCAAGAAATTGTTCTCGATATCCGGCATCTTCCGGACGAGACTGTCCGGTTTCATATTACACTCTATAGCAAATCAGCTTTCAAGAAACCGGGAATCACAACCGGATTTATCCTGATATGTTTAAGAAATATGTCTCAAGGGAAACAATTTCTCTATAATTTGTTAATGTCATTATGTGATCTGTCCGGCTAAAAAAATGACAAAGAGCTGTGACCGGAAAATTTCTTACTCGTCTTTCAAGGTAGACACGGATGACATTTTTTTGTTATGGGTGTCTATGCTGTATGACGAGATCAGGATTTTTTTATGAATCTCTGCAAATAATCGGTGTAGGGGAGACTGTTCAACGTAACTCATTATGTAATAACCGGAATTATTGAAATATAGTTATAAAGTGCACATTTATTATTACGAATTCAAATTATCGAAATTAACAAAAAGGACTTTTATTATAGCAAGCAACGGATTTTAACCCATTTTGGCAGTAGGATTTGATGAAGAGTAGTAAGATTTTGAGTACAGAAGAGTTAGAGAATTTTTATGAAAATTATTTTTATATTTATGAAAATTATCTAACTCTCTCTGTGCCAAAATGTTACTGCTATTCGCTAATTTCTACTGCACAATATGGGTTTAATTTAGTCCGTAGGACTTATCCATTTGTAGAATATATTGTTGCCAACCTAATCCCCCCACCCCGGCGACCGGCTCCGCGTCGCCGGGGTGGGGGCTGCGTGATGATCTCATTTCTACAATTGGATATCCCCTACAGGGGAAAAAATAATCAAAGGCAATATCCGCTTCAAAATGCCGATTTATGGTATTGACTTAAACCATATTTCTTAAGAAATTGTTAGTGTGTGCATTATTATTGATCTTATTAAGGATAAGTTACTGAAAAGGAGTGCTTGATGTTGAACAGTCTCGTGTTGGGGCATATTCAGGAAGAGTAGATTTTGCTTTACAGGGGAGAGCCTTATCTTTTTGTAAACTGGAAATTAGAAAACAGGAGCTGTTTTGCGAAAAGAGAAAGATGAATATGGAGAAGTTCAGTTAGCAGATACTGAACTTTTTGGAATACAGAGTGTAAGAGCGCGGGAGAATTTTGCCGTTTCAGGTGAAAAGATGCCGCCAGTTTTTATTAAAGCTCTGGCAGAAGTGAAATGGGCATGTGCCGAGACGAATATGAAACTGGGATTTCTGGATAAGGGCAAGGGTGCTGCCATCGTGACAGCCTGTGAGAAACTGGCATCCGGTGAATATGACAGCCAGATAATAGTTGATGCTTTTCAAGGTGGGGCAGGAACGTCCACCAATATGAATATTAATGAAGTAGTAGCCAATCTGGCGCTTTTGGAATTGCAGGAAGAACCTGGAAATTATGAGATCATTCATCCTCTGCGGGACGTTAATATGCATCAATCGACTAATGACGTATATCCCAGTGCTTTACGCGTGGCAGTGCTCTATAAACTGAAAGAACTGGAGGAAGTGATTGGGGAAATGCAAAGCAGTTTACAGGAAAAGGAACTGGAATTCCGGGATGTGGTCAAATTAGGCAGAACGCAATTGCAGGATGCGGTTCCCATGACATTAGGTATGGAATTCAGCGCTTGGGCAGAAGCCATAAGCCGTGACCGCTGGCGGATCTTTAAAAGCAGAGAGCGCATTAAGCAGTTGAATCTGGGTGGAACTGCCATTGGAACGGGACTGGCTGCACCACGTGAATATATTTTCCGGGTTGTTGAACAGTTGCGCAAGGTGACGGGATTGAGTATTGCCCGGGCGGAAAATCTGGTTGATGCTACGCAGAACCTGGATCCTTTTGTGGAAATATCAGGGATGCTGAAAGCCCTGGCAGTAAATCTATTTAAGATAAGCCAGGATCTGAGGATTTTGAGTAGCGGACCTTATGGCGGCATAGGGGAGATCAATCTGCCGGCTTTGCAGAAGGGTTCTTCGATAATGCCGGGAAAAGTAAATCCGGTAATACCGGAAATGACGGCACAGGTGAGTCTGCAAGTGATGAATAATGATAATTTGATCACTCAGATAGCAGCATTGGGAAATCTGGAATTAAATCAGTTTCTACCCCTGCTGGCGCATACAATTTTACAATCTCTGGAATTATTAATAAAAACCATACCCCTTCTGGTTCATAAATGCCTGAGAGGAATAACGGCAAATTCCGAACACTGTCTAAATCTGGTGAAGCAAAGCAGATCTCTGGCAGCAGTTTTAATTCCTCGATTTGGTTATGAAAAGATCGAAGAACTTTTACATGAAGTGGATATTACGGAAAAAAGTCTGGCTGAGCTGCTTCTGGAAAAAGGTTTACTAAATGAGGAACAGATTTCGGAAATTCTATCTCCTCAGCAAATGTATAAACAAGGATTTTAGAAATTGAAAATTGATAATGGATAATTGATAATGAAAAAAATAGAAGACATTGACTTTGAGAGACTGACACGGGATGATCTGATCTGGTTATTACAGAGGGAAAACTCCAATGAGCTGCAATACTTATATGACCGGGCTTATGAGACCAAGTTAAAATATGTGGGGAATAAGGTTTATCTGCGGGGTCTTATAGAAATATCAAATATTTGCAGCAAGGATTGCTATTATTGTGGTGTGAGGCGGAGTAACGCGCATGTGCGCCGTTTCATGATGAGCAAAGATGAGATAATAAAGGCGGCTAAATGGGCTTGGGAAAAGAAATATGCCTCGCTGGCTTTACAATCCGGTGAACGCTCAGATACGGATTTTGTGGAATTTATAACTGACATTTTGAGAGAAATAAACAGGTTTTCCAATGGCAGCATGGGGATAACGCTTTCGGTGGGAGAACAGAGCGAAAAAGCATATCGTCTCTGGCGGGAAGCAGGCGCTAAACGGTTCCTGTTGCGCATCGAAACCAGCAATCCTGAATTGTATAAGAAGATCCATCCGGCAGATCACAGTTTTGAAGAAAGACTGGCAAGTCTGGCGCTTTTACGAAAAACAGGTTATCAGGTGGGTACGGGAGTGATGATCGGGCTGCCCGGTCAAACGTTTGAGGACCTGGCAGATGACATTATATTTTTTAAAAAACAGGATATCGATATGATCGGAATGGGACCCTGGCTGCCGCATCATGATACGCCTCTGGGTGTGCAATATCCTCAAATTGATCAGAAAAAGCAACTGGAAATGGGAATTAAAATGATCGCGCTGGTGCGGCTATATCTGAAAGACGTTAATATTGCCGCTACCACGGCTTTGCAGGCAATTGATCCCTTTGGCAGAGAGCAGGGATTAAAAGCCGGGGCAAACGTGATCATGCCTGTGATCACAGAAAATGAGCATCGGGGGGATTATCTGCTATATGACGGCAAGCCTGTTTCCGATGAAAGTGCAGAGGGCTTTCGCCAGGCTCTGCAAAATTCCGTAAGTGGAATTGGTGAAGAAATAGGTTTCGGGCTGCAAGGTAATTCACGTCACTGGCAAAAAAGGACAGGAGCTTAAAATGGCTAAAGCACCGCGGGGAGAACGCCTGATCATCAGCATTGTGGGTAGAAGGAATACCGGGAAAAGTTCTTTGATCAATGCGCTGGTGGGACAGGCCATTGCCATTGTTTCCGAAGAAGCAGGCACAACGACGGATGCCGTGGCAAAATCGTATGAATTATTACCATTGGGACCTGTAACATTATATGATACAGCAGGAATAGACGACAGAGGAGAACTGGGGGATAAAAGGGTAAAAGCCACAGAGCGAGTACTATTCCGCAGTGACATAGTGGTGATGGTTATTGATGAAACAGGTATAACACCTAAAGATCAGGAAATACTTGAGCTGCTCGAAACACTGAAAATCCCTTTGCTGGTAGTATTCAATAAATCTGATCTGGCAGAGGTGAAACCGAAGGATATTAAATACTGCGTTGATCAGGGCTGGCCATGGCAGAATGTTTCCACTGCAAAGAGCAGCGGGATCAAGGAACTGAAAGATAAACTTGCACATCTGGCGCCACTGGAATACCGGCAGGATAGAGTCCTGGCAGGTGATTTGATCAAGGCAGGAGATGTGGTGCTCTTGATTGCACCCATCGATTCGGCAGCACCGAAAGGCAGGCTGATCCTGCCGCAGGTGCAGATTTTAAGAGAAATTCTGGATAACGATGCCGTAGGGATGATAGTTAAAGAACGGGAAATAGAAGCAGCACTGGCAGGTCTGGCAAAATTACCAGATCTGGTGATCACCGACTCGCAGGTCGTTTTGAAAGTGGATGGAGATATTCCGGCAGAAGTGCCAATGACTACATTTTCTATTCTTTTTGCACGCTATAAAGGAGACCTCGATGTTTTACTGGACGGCGTGAAAAAGATTGATGAACTGGCAGATGGAGATAAAATTCTCATTGCGGAAAACTGTTCGCATAACGTTCAGTGTGATGATATCGGCAGAGTGAAAATCCCGCGCTGGCTGCTGCAGTATACGGGAAGAAAGCTGGATTTTGAGGTGAGTACCGGTCATGATTTTCCGGAAGATCTGGAAAACTATGCTTTAATTCTTCACTGCGGGGGCTGCATGATCGGTCAGACGGAAATGCAGCGCCGGATACGTGAAGCAGAAAGAAGAGGTGTGCCGATCACGAATTACGGATTGACAATCTCTAAACTGCAGGGCGTGCTGGCGAGGACGGTGAAGCCATTGGGGTATGAGATCAGTGAGAGGTGAGAAATGCTAAGTGGACGTTCACCAATGCGCAGCATGGGGAATGAACACGGTCGTAACTACTTAATCTGAGTTGATGTAGTCGTCATTCATTCCCCAAACCCGCTCTGGTGAAAATCTGACTTGAAGGAGTATATATGAAAAAGTTATTGGTTTTGATTTTTTGCCTGATCATTACCGGGCTTTGGGGGCAGATTGACAGAAATATTATCGGGTATTATACTTCCTGGAGCATTTATGGACGGGATTACCATGTACCGGATATTCCTGCTGATAAGATCACGCACATTAATTATGCTTTTGCTAATATAAATAGTAATTCACTTCAAATAATGTTAGGTGATGCTTATGCGGATATCGACCGATTTTATCCCGGTGACAGTTGGGAACCGGGTTCTTTGCGTGGTTCATTCCACCAGTTGCAGATCTTGAAAGAAAATCATCCTGAGTTGAAAACCCTGATTTCCGTGGGAGGCTGGACGTGGTCAACCTGTTTTTCACTGGTGGCAGCAACAGAGCAGTCGCGTCAGGATTTTGCAGCATCCTGCGTGGCATTTATTGAGGAATACGGTTTTGACGGCGTGGATATTGACTGGGAATACCCGGTTAGTGGAGGTTTGCCAGGCAACTATTACAGTCCTGACGATCCGGAAAATTTCGTTTTCCTGCTGGCAGAATTACGGCAGCAGCTTGATGCGGCAGGTGATTATCTGCTGACGGCCGCTGTACCGGCGGGACCGGAAAAAATAGCTAATCATGATCTGCCGGGCATGGAACCTTACCTGGATTATTTCAATATTATGGCTTACGATTTTCATGGACCCTGGAGTGGGGAAGGAGATGCGGTTACGGGTCATTTAGCGGCATTATATCCGCAGACAGATGATCCGTTGCCGGAACCATATAATACTTCTTATAACGGTTCTGCTGCTGTGGCAGCATATCTCACAGCGGGAATTGCCAGTGCTAAGATCAATCTGGGAATCCCCTTTTACGGTAGAGGATTTGGCGGTGTAACCATAAATAACAATGGACTTTATCAGGACTGGATCAACTGTCCCTGGATCGGAACCTGGGAAAACGGTTGTTTTGATTATACCGATCTTCGTTATAATTATATAGATTTGAACGGTTATGACTCATTCTGGGATGAGGAAGGGCTTGTTCCCTGGATCTTTAATCCGGAGCAGCAGATAATGATCACCTTTGATGATACTTTATCCGTATCGCACAAGACGGAATATGTAAATCAGGAAGAACTGGGCGGAGTGATGTTCTGGGAATTTTCTGGAGACCGGGATGAGGAACTGATAGATGAAATCTACAGGGCATTTTCAGGTTCGGAGACGTTTTATGGGGATATTGATGAGAATAGTATCGTGGAAGCTTTTGATGCTTCACTTCTCTTGCAGTATTACGTGGGACTGGAGCCGTTGCCGGAGCTTGATCCGCGACCCTGGGAAGAGGAAAGGCTGCAAAGAGCGGATGTGGATGGTGACGGACAATTAAGCGCGTTCGATGCGGCTTTGATCCTGCGATTTAGTGTGGGAATGATTCTGCAATTTCCGGTGGAAGAATAAAAATTGCCGTCCATCAGAGATTTATTTGAGGAATTGCTGGCAAAACACGGTCAGCAGGGCTGGTGGCCCCTTCTGGAACAGAATAGCTCTGGTAGCTGGGAATGTTGTTATCATCCTGGAGAATATCAGTATCCCGATACGGAAGAGCAGAAACTGGAAATCTGTCTGGGCGCTATACTAACGCAGAACACTAATTGGCAAAATACCGTTAAAGCATTGATAAACCTTAAACAGGCAGACTTGATGAAACCGGAGAAACTTGCTGCGCTGGCACCTGCTGAACTGGCGCAATTGATCAAATCCAGCGGATATTTCAACCAGAAAACCCGTAAGATCAAGGGATTAGTGCAATTCTGGCCATCGCTGCAGGGGAGAATTCCGTCACGTGCCGAACTGCTGAACATCTGGGGTATTGGACCTGAGACAGCAGATTCCATTCTGCTTTATGCCTTTAAAATGCCGGTTATGGTCATAGATAAATATACTTTCAGAGTTTTTGAAGCAATGGGATTAGGTGAGTTACCATATAATTACGAACATTTGCGGAAAACCTGTGAAATTGCTTTACCCGAAAATTACCGTGTATTACAGGAGTTTCATGCCTTACTGGATGCCGAAGGAAAGATGATAACCTTACCTGATAAAATTCAAAAGAACTATTCAGAATATTAGTAAACCCGAATATTTTCGACTTTTTTTAATTTTATTTTTTCGTGCCTCTCGTAGTCAATAATCTTCTTATTCGGTTTTCAGTTTAAGTAAAGCTACTTACCCGGTTTATAAGCTTCCAGAGTAGCCTTGAATTTTCCGAAAATAACCTGACTCTGGAGTAGAACGGGGATCTTTCGTTCGTCAGCCGTGAGATAGATATAGATCTCGCCGGACTGTTTGAAGATGGATTCCGTATCCTTAAGCTGGGGCTCCATTTCATAACAATCTATTTTTCCGAAGATAGTATCAATTTTCTTAATGCGGTGAATGACGATATCGATGGTCGTATTTTTCCCGTCTTCTGAGATCGTGACGGGAATCGTATCACCTACGGCAAAGTCGTATTCCCTGACCTTAAAGAAAGTAGTAAAAATATCGTTACTTTTTTCCGGAATATCAAAACTCTTCTCAGTCCATTCTGTAGCTTTTTTATCTTTCTTGAAGAGTATGGCATAACCAAGTTGCGGATAATAATAATTTATCCTGTTTTGCACATAACTGCCTTCCCGCAGCTGCTTATGATATCTAATGCTTTGAAAATCCGCCTGATAAAATTCGATTTCAATGCGATCCCGCACCTTATAGAAATTATCAAAGAACTTAACTGTTCTGGCTTCGGACAGTACGATGAAAGTGGGAATAGAATCCTGCCAGGTGCCGGTAGATACGGTCATACGGACATCACCCGCATGAATTACACCGTAATTGATGTCAAATTCTAGAATTTCACCATCATTTATAGCAGTTAAAGGGGAGATGAGCATGAACACAATTGCAATTATAAGATATTTCATCAAAATGCCTCAAAAGATATGATATCGATTTCCATGCCGTCTTTGCTGAAACCGATATCAAGCCTTAGGTTGAGCTTTTCCTTTGGTAGAAGTGTATACCGCAGACCAAAGCCATAGCTGAGTTTCAGGTTTTCATAATTCAGGTCATCACCGTGCTTAAATGTTTCTCCTGCTTCGCAGAAAAGCACGAAACCGTAAGATTGAAAAATTGTATCGCTCCAGGGGAAGACCCGGTTTTCTATACGGGCAAATGTGAGATTGTTGCTGATATATTTATGACTGTCATAACCACGTAGCCAGGAACCAAGATCAGCAAGTTCATAAAAAGGGACATCACCGGTTACCTTCTTGAAAAACAACTGAGCAGCAATAGTCTGCTGTCCGTTTAATGCCTGATAAATGCGCAGATCAATCTCTAATACATTGAAATCAAAGTCACTGGCTAACGAATTATCATAGACTTGATCACTTATTGAAAGATCATAACCTTTGGTCGGGAAATTGACATTATCAATTGTTTTACGCTGCAATTTAAGTTCAATACAAGATATGAAATAATCAGTAAACCCGGTGATCTGATCACATAATAATCCACATTCATCGTCTTCTTTGAGTATTTGGAATCCCTTTGCATACCAGGTGGTTGTCAAAGAATTATGCTGTCCAAGCATTACTTCCAGGAAAGGATATATCTCCCAGGCCTGCAGATCAAATTTCTCTTCCAGTTCCGGCTCTTCCTGCATATATAAACCATAAAATGTAGTAGGCCATTTGTAATAGCGTAAAGGTAAACCAATATTATATTTGCCGTCAGCTAACAGCAGTTTATTCCTGAGTAATAGCCTTAACTGGTTATTGAGAGTGTAAATCACATTCAACTCCAGTTTTGATGGCTCATAGTTAGCAGGTATATTTGCCGGACGATAAGTATAGAGGGCATAACTGCCAAACATAATGTTGGTTTCGCTACTGTAACCCGCAAAAGGATAAAAGGCAAAGCCTGTTCCTGGATCATTCTCAACAGAAGTGAGGTTAGATGCACTAATCAGGATCAGGATCAAAAAGAGTATTTTATAATTTGCCACCGGTTATATAAAACTCCTCTCCAGTAATGTAACTGTTGTTTTCAGAAAGCAAAAACCAGGCAAGCCCGAAGATGTCTTCCACGGAAGCACAACGCTGCAGGGGAATTTCCCGTATCCTTTCCTTATAATATTCTTCTCGAAACTTGCGATAGCTCTCGGAAAAATGGCTATCGTCCATTTTGATGGGTCCCGGTGATATAGTATTGATAAAGATGTTATTATGCCCCTCTTCCGTAGCCAGGCAGCGGCTCAGGTTTCCCATGGCAGCTTTGGAAAGTGAATATGCGGAACCGCGAGGTAAACCGATGCGGCTCACATTACTGCCCATAAGCACGATTTTACCGTAATTATATTTGCGGAAATAGGGGATAAGTGCTTTCAGAAGCCGGAATGTGCCTTTTATATTTACATCTATCACATATTCCCAGGTGGCTTCCGGACTATCTGCCAGAGGTTGAAAATCACTGGAACGTGCCGTGGTTGTATGAAATAAACCTCGAGGAATCCAGCCTGTTTCCGTAAAAACATCTGCAAATTGCCGCTTTAAGTCATCGGCACTGGCAAAATCAGTCCTGATCAATCTGATGCGGCTGGCACACTCCATCAGCAGTTCGTCCAGTCGCTGCCGATTATTATGATACAGCAGAATGAGATTATATCCCTGCTGCAGAACTTTCCGGTTGAAATGTGATGCCAGGTTGCCATTAGCGCCGGTGACGACCAAGGCATAATCAGTGTTAATCATCGTTGTCGCCGCCTATAGTTTTTAATAAATCAAGAATCTGCAGGGCAACGTCAAATTTATCACCTGACAATTCCATTTCCAAAGAGGGAGATATAAAATGACAGTTAGTTGCAGCAGCTCCAGCGACCTTTAGATTATTCGCTATAATGCAGTCGAGTCCCTTTCTCAGCATTTTTTCACGGGCATATTCAATTATATTTTCGCTTTCGGCGGCAAATCCGCAAATGATCTGCCCGTCATTTTTCTTCTGAGCCATTTCTGAGATGATGTCCTTTGTCCTTACCAGTTCCAGTTGCAGGTTTTCACCCTTTTTGATTTTTGATTTCTGTTCATAAGTCGGTCTGTAATCACTTACGGCTGCTGCCATAATAACCAGCTCATGATTGGAATAACTTTTCAGACAGGCATCATACATTTCTGCGGCACTACTCACCTTGATGGCAGGGAGATATGCCGGTATAATTTCAGTGACGTCAGCAGTAATAAGGGTTACTTCCGCACCCCGGATGCTGGCTGCACGTGCCAGAGCCAGTCCCATCTTTCCTGATGAACGATTGCTGATATAGCGCATCGGGTCTATACTTTCACGACAGGCACCTGCTGTGATCATTACTTTTTTGCCTGCCCAGTCCCGGGTATATTGCAGATATGCCCTTATATAATATAATATTTCTTCATTTTCGGGATATCTGCCTTTGCCTTCATATCCGCAGGCTAGAATGCCATGTTCCGGCTCTATTGTAAAGCAGCCCCTTTGCTTTAAAAGAGCTAGATTAGCCTGTGTAGCAGGATTCTCCAGCATGTGCACATTCATTGCCGGAACAAATAGCACCGGACCGGTGACAGCCAGAAAAGTGGAACTGAGTAGATCATCTGCTATACCGTGTGCACATTTGGCAATAATATTGGCAGTTGCCGGCGCTATCACTATGATATCCGCCCAGTCTGCCAGATCAATATGCGGAATTTCCCCGTTTTCTTTCCAGAGAGTTGTGGCAACAGGATGACGCGTGATAGCACTAAAGGAGAGGGGAGAAACAAATCGAAGCGCATTATCAGTTAGAATTACACGTACTTCAGCCCCCTGCTTCTTGAGCATACTGCAGAGTGAGATTGCTTTGAAAGCTGCTATTCCTCCGGTAACTGCTACTAAAATCTTTCTGTCTTCAAGCATGGCTACTCCTTAGTTAAATAAGCCGGGATGATATTTTTCAACCGTAACGCCGGCTATATCATCTGCTCCGGTTATCGGGATGCGGAGTTTGGTGAGAACCTTCAGGAAGCGTTTCTGTTCTCCGGCACCCAGGGCAATCGTAGTGATCTTACTGGCTATTTCCTCGTTATTTAGATCAAACACTTTGATCAGGATTGCTTTATTTTCATAATTGATCTTCGTGCGGTTTTTAGCAATAAAGGCAACATCAATATTAGAGTGGGTCACTGACTGCAACTCTATATCTGAAAATAATATATATTCCTTCTGAGCCTGATGATTGCATTTGCCTATTAAGAAACCGGCAAAAGCACAGAGCAGCAGCAGCATTGGTACCCAGCCCGGTCTCTGCCATTTGCGGTTTATATCAATCCTGTCTATACTTTTCAAATTTCACTCCTGTAAGGATTTTACAATTCCTGAATCAGTAGAAGCGTCAAGGAAAATTGATTAAAAAAGAGTAAGTTAGAAAAAAAGCCCCTGGAATTCCAGGGGCTTTAAATATCACACTACAATTATTTACATTAGTGCCAAATGTCCCCATAAGATTGCTAAAATCATCAAGAAAGAAGAGAGAAAGGAAATATTTCCCTCTTCCTTCTTTTTTCTTGTGCATTCTTATTTTCGATTCCACACTTTTTCCTGTCAACTTTC
>JAIPGO010000041.1 GCA_021736135.1 Candidatus Cloacimonadota bacterium | reverse complement strand
TATTGGTTAAATCATAAAGATAAATTGTATCAGAATATGGAAATAACTGCTTTGTATTTTCACGGAGAAGACGTTCTATTTTATCCTTATTGGCGTAAAGCAAATCGCTGATCTCGTAGAAGGCATCCTTGCCGGTATTTTTCAAATCTGATGAAAGAGTCTCTAAAAGACTACTCTGATTGAAAAACCAGCGGATTATCTGGAGCTCGCTGCCTGGTGCAATCAAACGACCAAATATGATCACTTTGGCAAGATCAATCTCTTTCCGGCTAAACTTACACTCACGCAATATTGCAGAAAAATGAAGCTCACGCCATAAGTGTTCACAAATAATTTCGCAGCCTGCTGACCGGTAATTAGTCTGATTAGTTGATTTTAAATCTATTTCCACATATTGTGCCGCAGCAGCTTCCTTTTGCATTTTAGCTTCTATTTTCTGCTTTTCTCTGTATTTTATAATTGCTTGATCCACTATCTTTTCCAGTTTAGGGAACTTTGACGACTCTGTTCTTCCGTGAATCCTGAGTTCAATCATTTTACCTAATATTTTTATTTTGTCATCAGGTAAATCCAGGAGTCCTAAATGAAGAATGACTCTTTTCTTACTAATACCTGTTTCAGTCTTTATGTTTTCCACGAGTTGATGGAAATAATAAACTGACCCTGTCTTCTTATCTTTAGTTTTCTTTTTTACTATATACATAAACCAAGTATTACATACCATAAAAATATGTCAAGTATATATTTAACTCACCATTTTTAGTACCTTTTCAGCTACTTTTCAAGAAAATAATACTATTTTATAATAACTTAGGTCAGCAAAAAGGCTATTTCTGCTATTTTTTGCCGAAAGATGGGTTGGTAAGTTTGAATTCGTAAGCGCCTAATTCGGATAACCGAAATTGTGAGATTGAGAAAGAAGAATGTAAGAATATTTTAGCCGCGAACTACGCTAACAACGCGAACGAATACAATCATAATATTATATTATCAATTGCTTTCAGCAAAAACAGGATGCTATCTTATTATAGCCCAATATAATATTTTAAAGTATTCTCTTCAGTTCGCGTTGTTCGCGGCGCATAATTTCTTTTTCTGCCAAAAATCGTATGGACATTGATAGTAAGTGACTACTACCCAAAATGGGTTTCTAAATGCCAGATGATGAATGCCCAAAAAGAAGTATTTGACAAGAGAGAATAGAATTACTCTTTTTGTAGATGTAATATATTTAATGGGGGCACAAATATGAAAATTAATTTACTACTGTTCTTATTGTTATCTATTATTAGTATAAACGGTTATATGATCACCATAAATAGTAATGGATCAGGGGATTTTACACTTATACAAGCTGGAATTATGGAAGCAACGGATGGAGATACTGTTTTAGTCGCTCCGGGTATATATTATGAAAATATCAATTTTCTGGGTAAAAAGATAACAGTAGCATCAGAGTTTATATTTTCCGGAGATGAAGATGATATTGAAGGAACAATTATTGATGGAGGCAATAACGATTCTGTTGTCAGGATGGAAAGCGGAGAAGACACACTCAGCTATCTCTGCGGTTTCGTAATCAGAAATGGTAATTACAACCTTGGGGGTGGAGTTCATATTTATCAAAGTGGAGCAAAACTGGAATACCTTAAAATAAGGAACAATCTCTCTGAGTCGCCTAATTATCCTGCAGGTGGCGGATTATATGCAGATGGCGATGCATATTCACCAGATTATCGACAAATGATAATCAGGAATGTGGAGATTTCTGAAAATGTAACAAGAGGTAACAACGCCAGGTCAGGTGGATTTGAAATAGGTTATAGATATAACCTGATCATTATGGAAAACCTGTTGGTTTCAGATAATTGGGTAGATGCAGATTCAGATGGAAGCAATGGGGGCGGTATAATCATAAGAGCCCGTAACGTTTTTTTAAAGAATTGCACCATAAGTAATAACCTGGTCACTGGAGCTGACGGTGCTTCTGAAGGTGGACTATCAATGCGTTATGTTGAAGATGTTATTATTTGTAATAGCCAGATAATTAGTAACAGCGTCGAGAGTTATTCATCAGGTGCGGGCGGGATGAGGATTTCAGCGATAGGAGATGTTGCAATACGGGACTGTCTGATCGCTGAGAATTCATCTATTAGTGTCACTCATTCAGGCAGTGGGGGTCTATCACTTTCTGCAGGAAATTTGCTGGTGGAAGATTGCGAAATAAAAGACAATACAGCTAATGCTGGAGCCGGAAGTATCTGGATTGGGCAGGATTGCGATGTGATTTTTAACCGTGTACTTATACAAGGTAACATCGCGGCAGATGGTTCAGTAATAAAGGCTGGCGGAGCAGATTGCCTCATGATAAATTGCATTGTATTTAATAACCAGTCGAGTAATCATGAAGGTATGAATTGTTGCGGTGGCGGAAGATTCAGAATAGTGAATTCCATTTTCTGGAATAATGGCAACAGTGAGTTTTATCTGGAAGGGCTTCTTGATATGCAGATATTTCATAGTATAATTGAAAATGGTGAAAACGGCATTGTATGTTACGCAGGAGGAGATTATTTCTGGGGAGAAGAGAATTTACTTTCTAGTCCGATGTTTGTAGATGCAGAAAATAATGATTTCCATTTACAGGATGGTTCACCGGGAATTGACAGCGGAGTCAATGCCTGCATTAAATGGGGGTCGGGATATTATCTGGTTCCAGAGGAAGAAATTATCGGCAAAAACCGTGATATTGGTATCTATGAGACTGGAGATGAGGAATATTACTTTGATCTTCCCACCTACCTTGCGATGGAAGAGGATATTGTTTTCAATTTTAATCTGGAAGAATATATTGAAGATATGATAGGTCAGTTTTCTGCCCGATATGAGAATAGCCTTACAAGTATGATTGATAATAATATCATAAGCTGGCAGCCGGCTGAGAACTGGTATGGTTTTGATGAAGTGTGGGTTTATTTTGAAACTGCAGGCGGTGAAACTTTCCGAGATTATATACTTGTGGAAGTATTAAGTGTTAATGATGCTCCGATCATTGAGCTGCCGGAAAGTATCAGTTTCAATAATGTGGGTCATTATTATCATGACGTGTTGCAATATATCTACGATATCGAAGGGCACACAATATTACTATCGGCATCCGGTAGTGATCACATCACGGCCTGGATACAGAATCCCTACCTGTTTCTGGAAGCAGAAGCCGGCTGGCTGGGAACTGAAACGGTAACTGTTTATGCTGAAGATGATGGGAATCGACCGATATCTTCTGATACTTTGCAGGTAGAAGTATATTGCCAGCCACTAGCTGTCTGCGGAGAAGATATTATTACACGAGATGGAGAAACTATTGTTCTGGATGGAAGCGGGAGCCTTGACCCTTTACAAAATGGTTTGACTTATTTATGGAGTGCAGATGGAACTCTTCAAATTGAAAATGCAAATAGTGCCCAGGCAATAGTCACTTTACCAGAAATAAATGAAATGGAAGAGGCAATGCTTTACCTGGAGATTAATGATGGGTTTAATAGTTCTATTGACAGCCTGAGTCTAGAATACTGGGATGATGAACCTCTGAATGTGGAATGTGATATCTTTCTCCCGGCATCTATGATCAGAATAAACTGGTCACCGACAATAGCTTCAGGCTGTGGACAATTTGAACTACTGGGATACCAGATGTTTTTTGAGGGTTGTGAGTTTGATAGTTTACAGGATGCAGCAAATTGCGTATATATGTTTATTTTACCGGAAGGTGAATTTGATTTGGGAGTACAAGCCGTATATAGTGAAGGAGTTTCAGATATAATAGAAGTAAACATAACTGCTGCAAAAGAAACGGAATTAATAACCACTACCGGATTGACCGGATTATTTCCCAATCCCTTTAATCCGACAATAAATATTAATTATGCTCTGGCAGAAGGTGAGAATGTATTACTGGAGATTTATAATCTGAAAGGGCAGAAGGTTAAGACTCTGGTTGATCAAGATATGGAAGCTGGTATGCATTTAGTAATATGGAATGCTGAGAAACAGAGTAGCGGAATTTACCTGCTACAATTCAAATCCCTAAGTAACAGGGAATTGAGAAAGATAATGCTATTAAAATAATGATGAGTTTAATTGCTGAATAATCAACTGTGAGGAAAGAATATATTGAGTTTTGACTGCTTTTGAAGAGTATTTTACTGAAGCGTAATAGTCCTGCCCGAATTACTGATTAGAGGCTGGTTTAGCTGGAATCTTAATTATAATAATCAATGCCTGGAAAATCTCAGGAATTGGTTTAAATCTTAATTACAAAGATTTAATACATCTGCAATATAGCTATCAAAATTTCCTGGAGGCGATGAGCAGGAATTTCAACAAAAGGAAGACATTATGCTCAACGTAAACCTGCTGACGTTATTAGGAATAGAGCAATAGCAACCCACCTGAAAAATCCTTTGGAGTATCCTTTGGAGTAAATTAACCGTGTTAATTTGTAGAAAACGCCAGTTTTCTGAAGTTGCTAAGTTGCATTTACTTGATATGGGCTGGGAGACTTATGTCAACCATTGCGAAGGTGCAGGACCATACGCAAGGTTTTGGCTGATATAATCAAATCAGAGAATATTGAGCAAAATATTGACTGAATAATATATAAACTACCTGTTGTTTACAGGTGGTTTTTTTATGCAAAATAAATATAGATTTATAGCAGTATCGGATCTGCATGGCAAGATACCCCGTTATGAGAAGCTGTTTTCTCTGATCAGGGAAGAGCGTCCGGAAGCCGTTTTCATTGCAGGTGACCTGACGGGGGGATATTACCGCATACTAATGGGAGAAATTTTAGAAGATTTCATTCTGATATATCTGCGTGATAATCTGCTGCGCCTGCGACAGGAACTGCAGGCGGATTATCCGGCAATTTTCGTCATCCTGGGTAATGACGATCCGCGTCTTCTGGAAGAAGCAATGCAGCAATTGGAGCAGGAGGATCTGTGGCATTATATGCACAACCGTCGTCTGAAATGGTCTGGTTTTCAAATTTCCGGTTATTCTTTTGTACCGCCTACGCCTTTTCAGATGAAAGACTGGGAGAAATATGATGTTTCGCGCTACGTGGACGTGGGCGCTATTGCTCCTGATGCCGGATTTCGCACCATTGACGCCGATCCGCTGGAACTGGAATGGGGTACTATCCAGCGCGACCTGGAACTAATATATGATGATTTTGACCTTTCATCCGACATCTGTCTTTTTCATTCGCCACCCTATAAAACGCTATTAGACCGGGCTGCCCTGGATGGCAAAATGATAGATTATGCACCCCTGGATGTGCATGTGGGCAGTATCGCTATTAAAAACTTTATCACCAGAAAACAGCCATTATTGACAATTCATGGGCACGTTCATGAATCGACACGCCTCACGCGAAGCTGGCAGGATAAAATTTCCGCTGCAACGATGTTTAATGCTTCTCATGACAGCAAGGAACTGGCAGTTATTCGTTTCGATCCGGGTGAACTGAAGGCAGCAAAAAGGAGATTGCTATGAAAGGAATTGTTTTAGTATCCGGAGGTATGGACAGCCTGGTTACGGCTGCCATCGCCGATCAGGAATGTGACGAAATCTATTTTCTGCACGTTAATTATGGACAGTCAACGCTGGATAAAGAGCTGAACTGTTTTTATAAACTGGAAAAACATTATCAGCCGAAAGATACGTTAATCGCTGATATTGACTATCTGGGACAGATCGGTGGGTCAAGTCTGACGGATAGCAGTATGGAAATAACTGATCATGACAGTTCTGAAGGCATTCCTTCCAGCTATGTACCCTTCCGGAACGCCAATTTTCTCAGTATTGCCGCTTCCTGGGCAGAAGTAATCAAAGCGGAAAGGATATATATCGGTGCCGTGGAAGAAGACAGCTCCGGCTATCCTGACTGCCGGCAGAGCTTTTTCCAGGCTTTTGAAAAAGCCATCAATCTGGGTACAAAAGATACCACAGTCATTAAGATATGCACTCCGGTAATCAAAATGAATAAAGCTGAAATAATCCGCAAAGGTCTGGAACTTAAGGCTCCTTTGCAGCATTCCTGGAGCTGCTACCGCCGCGAAGATAAAGCCTGCGGAACCTGTGACAGCTGCGTTTTGCGAATAAATGCTTTTAAGAAGGCCGGAATTCCCGATCCGATACCTTACGCCATCAATATTGACTGGCAAAAATAATGCAGATTAACATCATCGGTGCCGGGCTGGCAGGTTCGGAAGCAGCTTTGCAGTTTGCTGATGCCGGCTGGCAGGTGATGCTTTATGAAATGCGTCCCCATAAAATGACCCCGGCACACGAAACCGGTGAATTCGCAGAACTGGTCTGTTCTAATTCTTTTAAGTCTCTATTGCCATCCACAGCATCAGGTTTACTAAAAGCTGAAATGGAGCTGCTGGGATGTAAACTTTTACCTCTGGCACAGGAATGCGCCGTTCCGGCAGGAAATGCGCTGGCTATTGATCGCAGTGCTTTTGCTGAACTGGTTACGCAAACCATTTCCGAGCATACAAACATTCATATAATGCGGGAAGAAGTTTTCGAATTACCTGATGACCTGACCCTGGTCACAACCGGACCTTTGACTTCCGATAAACTCGTGCAAGCGCTGTTGCCGCACCTGGGTGAACAGCAGCTTTATTTCTTTGATGCCATCGCACCTATCGTGGCGGCGGACAGCCTCGACTATAACGTTGTTTACCGCAAAACACGCTATGATAAAGGGGAGGCAGATTATCTGAACTGCCCTTTTACTAAGGATGAATATTACCGGTTCGTGGAGGCACTGAATGCTGCCGAAAAACATGAAGCTCACGAATTTGAAAACGAATTCTTTCATAATACCAAATTCAATTTCTATGAAAATTGCACTCCCGTGGAAGAACTGGCCCGGCGCGGAAAAGATACCTTGAGCTTTGGCGTTATGCGCCCCGTGGGATTGGAAAAACCCAGTGGAGAACGTCCTTTTGCCGTTCTTCAATTACGCACGGAAAACAGCAACTGGAGCGCTTATAACCTGGTAGGCTGCCAGACCATGCTGCGTTATCCTGAGCAGAAAAGGATATTCCAGCTCATCCCTGGACTGGAAAATGCCGAATTTTTGCGCTATGGTTCCATTCACCGCAACACCTATCTGAATGCACCGGAAACACTGAATGAAAACCTGAGTCTGAAGGATAAGCCGCATATTTTCTTCGGGGGACAGATCACTGGAGTGGAAGGCTATACGGAATCCATCTTCGGAGGCTTGCTTGCCTATCATATTATCGCAGGTGGTCTTAAATCTCTGCCCGAAACCACGATCAGCGGTCAACTCTGGAGACATCTTATTACTCCTGTTAAGAACTTCCAGCCCATGAATGCCAATTTCGGCATTCTGCCACCCTTGGAAAAAAATATCCGGGAAAAACAGAAAAAGAAACTGGCTTATACTGAGCGAAGCCTGGCAACAATGCGTCAGCATGTTGCAAAGCAGAAATAAACCCCAACTGGCAACAATGCGACAGCATGTTGCAAAGTTGGTATTCTTACTTTTTGTACTCTTGCTCTTGCACCATGCTGCGCATTAGTGCCAGATGACAGATGAGACTATTCTCCGTCCATAAGTAATTCTGTGAATTCAGATCCTGTTAAATATTTCTGATACGTTAAAATATTACCTGCATAATTCTCAAATTCCTCAGGATAGGTCCTGGAAAGATGAGCAGAAAACATGGTACCATTCCTTTTTCCGATAATCTCCAGGTAATTGGAATATTTCCAGCTTTCAATGTCTTCCACTAAACCGGCTTTTACCGGATTATAATGTATATATCGGCACAATTGAATCAAATATCCGTCATCCTTGAGTTTTTTGCTTTGCAGTCTTTTTTCAAGTAAGTGCCCCCTGCAATTGTATTTATAATTATAATGCAGAGTATATGACATCATGGCAGCATTAAAAATTCCATATGCCGGTCTGCTGCTGATCTGTTTCAGGCAGAAATGAAAATGGTTCGGCATCAGGCAATAGGCATAAACTTCACAGGGATATTTTGTGATATTTGACTTGAATTTTCTTAGGAAATAAAAATAATCTTCATCACTCTGGAATAATAGTTTTCCTTTTTCTGTCCGGTTATAAAAGTGAAATATGCTTCCTTCTGTATAATCTTCTTTCTTGCATTGCATATTTTTTCTCAGTCTTGACTGGCAACAATGCGCCAGCATGTTGCAAAGATGTCGGCTACATGTCCGTGCTCTTGCACCATGCTGCGCATTGGTGCCAGTCCACTCAGTTTATTTCATCAATATCATTTTCTTGGAAGTTGTAAATCTATCATTTTTAATGAGATAGAAATATACTCCTGAAGCATAATTATCAGCTTTCCAGGTCACAGTGTTTTTCCCGGAATCAAAGTTTCTGTCCGCCAGAGTGCACACTTTCTGTCCCTTGATATTATAGATATCAATCTGCACATTTCCGGCACTCTGCAATTCAAATTCGATGGTGGTTTCCGGATTGAAGGGATTAGGATAGTTCTTTGCCTTCAAAGGTGCTGCAACCAGTTCTGATTTATCTCCTACGGCAAAACTGAAATCGATCTGCAAGGATGCATATTCGAAGGTGGAACCATTATTAAGCCCAACTCCTCCGTTATGATTAGATCCATAATCGTTGTCATCCAGGAAAAAGAGATGCAGAATACCCTGCTCATTACCGATATCTTCAATACGGTCACCGGGATAAGCAAAACAGGGGATCATACCATCCAGTTCTTCCTGATAATTTCCACTTTCCGGATTAGCATTCATATAGATGGGGTCACTCCAGGATGCTCCCCAGTTTTTGGAGCAACAGATTGCCAATTCCGGTTTGGCAACCCAGCTTTCATAACCTTCCCAGCCTTCATTAGCTGCCGAAGCATTTTTACCGTCAACCCAGATAAAAGCCATCCAGCCATTTTCCTCGTTTGTGGTCAGGAAATATTCATTATTATGAAAAGCATTATCAGGATCAAAATGGAATATTGGCCAGTCTTCTACCCACCGGGGTCTACCTTGCGGATCATACTCGTCTACTAAACCATCTTCATCGAGATCCCAGGGTTTCGCTGGGATATCATCTGATGCACTGAGACCCATCGGAAATACGTCGCAGAAACTGAATTCCTGAGTTTCCAGATCAAAAGAAAAGGTTTTGGGATAGATCATAAAATACAGCGGATAATAATAATTATCTCCGGCAGCATCATCCCAGGTTATCCCCATGGCACCCGGGAAAGTTACTTTCGTGCGGTTCTCGGTCGGCACAATATTAAAGTGCCCAGTATGGATAATATTCTGCCACACTGCAATGGCATCCGGGAAAAGAGTGTCAGGATCTGTCTCTTCAAAACGGAAACCCTCTGTGTACATCTCCCAGTCGCCTTCTCCGTAATTGGAATTGATACAGCAGAATAAGGAATCAACCGGCTGAGTCTCACCGTAAATTAAATATCCCAGAATTATCACCTGGTTATCTATTATCGTCCAGGATTTAAAAGGTCTCGCCCAGGCTGGATCTTCTACATGCAGTGAATCTAATTGCGGGATGGATGTATAAGTCCATTCCAGGTCACTCTGCAGTTCCAGATCACCGGCACTGAAATCTGCATAGCAGAGCAAATAATTTTCTCCAGGTAAATCCTGTACAGGAGTATGGGTATTATTACTGGCAACAAAATAAACGCGCTGCATATCTTCTACAGGTGAGGGTCCTATGTGCACCATAGGCCAGATGTATTGATCATCAGGAAATGGAAAATTATTCTGCATAGTCTGGTTATCAATCACCAGAATAGGCGGATCTTTCCATAAACCCGGTGCTGCCATGATGTGGTAAAGATCATAGGTCAGGTAACAACCGGAATCATCGCCATCGTAGGCATGCCAGCAGGCAAACGGATCTCCGGTCTGCTGATCGACTTCTGCATCGCAATAATATCCCACATACCCCATGCCGCTGGAACTCACATTACCGGCATTATCTACGTAAGTGTAAGATACTTCACTGTTACCTTCCTGATCCTTAACACGATAGATAATATAAATTCCTCCGCCATGTTCATCCGGCTGCAGGGCTACCGGAGTCTGATTATAAGCCTGAAAATAATCCGCATAATTTGTTAATAGCTCCTGCGGGACAATATCCCAATCCCAGTCAGGAACAACACGCTCGGCAACTGGTTGACGCGGTTTAATCGATTTTGTCATATCAGCTTGAAACTTGTCTATCTTTTCGGGAAACACCTCTGCCAGCAAGGACGAGAATAAAACCAGCAGCACAACAAGAATTAAAAATTGTTTCATCATAACCCCCTTATCAATTTAAAACTCCTCGTATCCGCACATTGCGTTTACATTCTTCTCATACCAAAATCTAAAAGAAATTTTTACTTTGTCAAGTAATACTTTTTTCCTAAATCAGATGTTCGCCAGAGACTGTTCAACATCAGGTACTCTTTTGCAGTAAATTACACTGAATAATTTCAATAATACTGCACGCCTTGATGTTTTCTTGACAAATATGGCTTATGTTGATGTCATTTATAAAGCATTAAGAAAGCGCTTTCGGTAGTTTATTTCTTCTTTTCCCCATTGGGGATATTTATTTGTAGAAAAAAGATAAGAGCATCCCTCCCCGCGACCGGCTCCGCCGGTCGCGGGGAGGGGAGGACAACATCCTTTTCTACAAATAAATAAGTTCTACGGACTAAAATCTTCCCTGATTAACCTCTTATATAAAAAGTTTTGTCAAATTTGATAATCCTGCTTAAAGCACAGCAGATGTGCACTTTTTTATCTTCGTTTTAATAATCTTGGTTATCATATAAAGAGTTAAATTGAACAGGCTCGTTCACCAGTGCGAATTTATGAGCTTGGGGAATGAATGACGACCTTATTCCTCAAACTTCTGAAGCTATTTCCGTGTTCATTCCCCATGCTGCGCACTGGTGAACGTCCACTTAATCACTGTCAAAAGCAATTCTCACGAAAGACAATTTTCTAAGTCAGACGTTAACCAGAGCGCAGCTTGGGGAATGAACACGACCATTTTGATTCATAATCCTCCATCGTCCATTGTCCATCATCCATTGTTTTCCGTGTTCATTCCCCATGCTGCGCACAGGTGAACGTCCACTTAATCACCGTCAAAAGCATTTCTCACGAAAGACAATTTTCTAAGTCAGATGTTCACCAGAGCGAGCCTGCGAGTTTGGGGAATGAATGAAGACATTTTTACCTGCCAATTCTGAGGCAATGTCCGTGTTCATTCCCCTTGCTGCGCATAGGTGAACGTCCGCTCAGCCAGTTCACTCAGTTTATTTCATCAATACCATCTTCTTGGAAGTGGTATATCTGCCATTCTTGATTTTATAGAAATATACTCCGGATGGAACATCTTCAGCTTTCCAGACGATGCTGTTTTTCCCTGCCGGATATTGAGCATCTGTCAAAGTGCAGATTTTCTGTCCTTTAACATTATATATCTCGATCTGCACATCTCCGGCAGCCTGCAATTCAAACTCAATAGTAGTTTCCGGATTAAAGGGATTTGGATAATTCCTGGCCATTAAGGACACAGACACCAGATCGGTCTGATCATTATCCAGATAACAGAAATCGATCCTGATAGAGGCAAATTCATACATTGAACCATTGCTGTCATTCGAACCATAAACATAATCATCCAGAAAGAACAGCTCCAGTTCTCCCGTGCATTCATCAATTTCTTTGATCCTGTCACCGGGATACACGTAGCAGGGGATCATTCCATCCAGTTCTGCCAGATAATTTTCACTTTCCGGGTTGGCATTCATAAAAATGGGATCACTCCAGGTGTAACCATCATCATCGGAAATGCAGATTGCAATTTCCGGTTTTTCCTCCCAGCTTTCAAATCCTTCATATTCTTCATGTGCTTTCACGGCATTCAACCCATCCACCCAGACGTAAGCCAGCCAGCCATTTTCTTTATTGGCAGTAAGATAGCTTTGATTATAATGAAATGCTCCATCAGGGTCATAATGGAATATGGGCCAGTCCTCAGCCCAGACTTCATCAATTATGCCATCCTCATCAACATCCCAGGGTTTCATGGGAATGTTATCATTGGGATTGGCTCCCATAGGATACACGTCAAAACAGGGATCAAATTCATGTGTATTCAAATCAAATCTAAAGGTCTTGGGAAAGATCATGAAATCCAGCGGATTATAATATCCGGGTCCGGTTCCGCTGTCAAAAGTCAATCCCATCATCCCTGGGAATATTACTCTCGTACCGTTTTCTACAGAGATCACATTGAATTTTGAGGTATGAATTATTTCCCAGGAATAATCAAATACTCCACCCGGGAATTCCAATTCCGGAATACCTGATTCATAAAAATAATTCTGCCACTCTCCTTCGCCATAATTCTCATTCACACAGGAGAATAGGTAATTATCAACTCCCGGATAATCTTCTTCATAGCTAAGATATCCAAAAACAATGACTTGATTATCTACCACGGTCCAGGATTTTATTGGTCTTCCCCAATATGGGTCTTCAGCGCTCAAGGCATCAAGAAAAGGAATGCTGGTATAATTCCATTCCAGGTCACTCTGTATTTCCAGTGAATCTGCATTGAAATCAGCATAGCACAAAAGAACGTTTTCACAGGGAAGACTCTCAGTACCGTGAGATGTTGTTATATTACTCGACATCAAATATACGCGCTGATTATCTTCCAGGGGTGATGCTCCAATGTGCACTATGGGCCAGAAAAATTCATCATCTGCATATTGGTAATATGCCTGCATGGCATCACCATCGATCACCGTAATTGGCGTTTCTTTCCAGGCACCCGGACTCCCGGCAATGTTATAGAGGTCATAAGATAAAAAACTATCGAAACCAGTTGAACCGTCCAATGGAGTTCCATGCCAGCAGGCAAAGGGATCTCCTGAAAATTCGTCAATTTCGGCATCGCAATATTGACCGGAAAAACCTAATCCTTCCGTTGTAATATTTCCATCGCTATCGATATAAGTGTAATACACTTCATTATCACCAGCCCCGGCTTGCACTCGATAAATTATATAAATCCCGCCCTCTGCATCCGGTTGAACGGCCACAGGTGTTTCATTATAAGCCTGAAAATAATCAGCATAGTTCTCGAGTAATGCCTGCGGTGGAATATTCCAGTCCCAGTCAGGTATAATTCGATCTGCCCACGATAAAGAAAACAAAAACAGTAACATAAAATAAATTGAAATTCGTTTCATAATAACCCCCAAATATATTTAAAACTCCTCGTATCCGCACACAGCGTTTACAATCTTCTCACCTAAAAATCTAAAGTAATTTTTACTTTGTCAAGTAATACTTTTTTCTAAGTCAGACGTTCACCAGAGCGAGCCTGCGAGTTTGGGGAATGAATGACGACCTTATACCTGCCAGTTCTGAGGTAAGTATCGTGTTCATTCCCCATGCTGCGCACTGGTGAACGTCCACTTATATTTTTTTAAAAACTCGCTTTAACAGTAATATTATGCATCGCCGATTTAGAAGAATAATGATACATTTTTGTTTTTGCATAAGAATAATCAAGAGCGAGCGTCAGCCCCTTTGCGGCAATCCTGATTCCCAGTCCCAGAGGAATATATTCTGCCTCATCATCCATCTTGATTCCGCTGCGAAGACGTAAACTATCATATTGCAATTCTGTTCCGATGCTGCTGCATTCTTTATAATCAAAATTATTATCAATCTGCATTGATGCCAGCAGGCAGATATTTTCCAGGCGGTAAACCTCTCCTGCCACACCGAAAGAAAACATCCGGGGTATTTTAAAGGGCATTTCTTCTCTATCTTCGTCAATAAGTCCGTCACCATCATTATCAATAAGATCAAACGGATCTTCATCAAAAAGACCATCGTCATCTTCATCAATTTTAAATCTCATATCCGGTCCCAGATTCTTTGCCGTTATCCCGGCACTGATATTCCTGAAACCTGGCTTAAAAAGTAATCCCAGGTCAATTCCCTGACCTTCCGCCACGAATCTATCGATTTCTTCACGAATATATTTACCTGTGATCCCCAATGACAATTGATCGGTTAATTGATAAGAATAAGTTAATCCTGATGTCAGATCAGAATATGTAATGCTTTCTTCTGAAGGCCCAAATGATTCTCCCTGCACCCAGCCATCCATTTTCCAATTCCAATAGGAAACATTTACCCCAAAAGCCCCATATTTACTAAATATCGATGCTGCCATAAAACTGTAATCCGGATTCTCAGTCCATTTTCCCGAAGAGTATGTTCGTGATACCCGCTGTGAATACATTGCCTGGATCCCGGGCTGTAATACTAAACCTGCCGGATTCCAGAATACCGATGAAATATCATCGCTCACAGCCGTATAAGCTTCCGCCATGCCCGTTGCTCTGGCATCAATTGGTATCATCAGAAACTGAACCCCGGTATAGCTGACCTGGGGGAAAATCTCCGCATACAATAGACACGATAATAATAAAACCAATAAAATCAGTAGATATTTCATATTCACTCCTTACTTTACAATCACAAACTTGCCCACTTTCTTATCCCCGCTGTCCCTGTCGATTACGGTAAACAGATATACACCCGGTGCAATGATCTGATCATAGCGCGAAAGCATATCCCAAGAATGAATGCCACTGGCAGATTTTCCCTGCAATGATGACTTTGATAATGTGATGATATCTTCATAATTTTCGCTCCCGTTATGTGTGATTTCATCAACCAGATCTCCTGCCAGTGTCCAGATTTTTATCTGGCAGTATTCCGGCAGGTTCACAAACCACAGACGCCTGCTTTTGTCACCCTTTGTGTCGTTATCGCGCCTGCCGTCAAAACGACTGAATACTATGTAGGGATTAGGGACCACGTAGATGTTATTCATTTTAGATTTACTTGAAGGACCAGGGAAAAGAATGTCCATATTGCCGTCTTCATCTCTGGCTGATTCCAGAACCGGCACTTTAATGGAAGGCATTCCACGGTCCCAGGCAGAAACAGCTACATAATATTCAATGCCTTTAGGTGGATGATAGAGGTGACTAATGTAATATCGGCGAGCCAGTCTGTCCCAGCGCAATTTCTCCAGCCGATCTTCATCGGTATTGGCAATTTGACCCAGATGACCATCCAAAGGTATCAGATTATCGTCATATAATTCCAGATATATTTCATCTGGCAGGTCGCTGTGCTTAAACAGCAGCGCCTGCTCGTTAAAGCTTAGTCCAGATGCCAGATCCTCTGCCGTCTCATAAGTCACATCTTTATTGTATATGGGATATCCTGCTATCATGAGATGCTCATCAACATCTTCCTGCTCATAGGATACTAAAATGTAATTCTCATCAAAATGATAATAACCAATATCTTCCGGCATTATCTCGTGAATATTTGGCAAACCCTTATTAATACCGGTTTCTCCCCCAAAATTCACGAACTTGTCTGTTCCCAAATTCACTTCATAGTCTTCCAGATCCTGCTCTGTGTCTATTTTATCCCACTTTTCCTTTAGCATCCAGAATTCCTGAGAACCACTTCCTGACCTTCCCCATAGGGAATAACCCTGAAAATCGTGTCTTAGCCTGTAACCCCGCCAGGGATTGACCAAGGCATTTATGTTGCGATTATTTTCAGACAGATAGTCATAAGTTTGGGTATCTTCATCCCATTCATAAGGAGCATATTCCGGTGGAAATGTGTTTTCATCCCAGTTTTCAATATAACTATCGATATAGGTAATGTCGGTCTGCCAGCCTTTATCCTGCTTTTTGATCGTTTGCGTATCTTCATTATCTATCTCAGAGCGGTTATCCCAGTAAACGGTGATAACTTCTCCTTCATCATCCATTTCAGTAAACATCATTGGTATTTCCGGCGGGTCTGGGGTTGTGTAATGGATGAAAGTATCGGGTAAAGTTACAGAAACCAGATCCTGTGGTGTACCATAAGTGTATTTGGCATGACTGGAGGTTACGTTTAGATCCAGCAGGTTATCACCAGGAAATACTGCCACAACTATCTTCATTGTTTTGCCGGGAGCCAGATTCCAGCGCTTAAAATAATTCCCATTTTCGTCTGTCTCCAGGTAATCAGCAATTCCATACCCCGGATCACCCACTTCGTCAGTATCTCCAGTATGTTCCTGTGCTCCATAAAAGCCAAATAAATATCTGGTATCAAGCCCGGTGCTGGTGACATTGGGGAAATCCCGCAAAGAAGTATATTTATCATCATTAGGATTCCGGTAATTAGTCAACAGCCAGTATTTATCATTATGTGAAGCTGCTGCTGATGGCGGATTAAATGCTTGCGGATCTGTATCATCAGGACCGTCACCCACATCCCAGGTCCAACAGGCAAATTCCAGTTGTTCAGGATCTGGTGAACATACTCTTGAGCCCACAATACCTGTTGTTAGTCCACCATCTCCATCATAGTCGTACGAAAAGGCATATTCCGCTCCCTCTCCAGCTACATAGGAACTCACATCATCAGATGCGATCTCGTCCCAAGCCTGAGGACCCACATCCGAATCCATATAAATGCCCATAGCACAGTCATAAAGAGTATCACTAAACACATTGTTAAAATTCATATTAGTAATATCAAATTCCACATAAACCAGATTCTTAAGATGTTCATAGCCCCATTGGTAACTCATCTGCCTCACTCGTATTTTCAATGGATAATGTGATGAATTTTCTTTACTTTCCCCCCAGTCCCGTTCCGTACCTGTGCCAAACGGACTGTAATCGTAATAATAGGCTATGAAATCCTGTTCCGATACAGGGTAACCGTCCTCATCAACCAATCCGTCCATATCGTCATCATGTGGCTCGGTAAAGCAGAAATTACCTTCACTGGGATCTGCACTCAGATCCACAAATCCCAGAGGAAACCAGATTTCCTCGTTATCAGGCACATAAGTAAATTGTTCTGGTGCTATTTCATGTAAATACAGGCTACCGTAACTGGAAAAATCTGTCGGTAATTCTGTAGCTGATCTGAAGGGAAATGCATAGCCCACCGGATCTTCATCTATTCTGCCATCACCATCATCATCCTCCGCTCGCCTTTGTGTTCTGATAGAGGCAGTTGTCACTATGTCATCTCCATTGTAATTGTTAAAATCCAGTCCCAGGGCAGAGGTTTCCAGAGGATTATATGCCGGTAAAAATTCTTTCAAATCCAGGTCACCGTCAAAGCCTACTGTCACCAGAGTATCTATTACAAGTTTAAGGCTCGATGTCCAAGCACTGTCACTCTCGGTTATTATGTCGGCTGCTGAGGTTGCATTTGCTTTCCAGTAATATTTTTGACCAAGCCCGTTTCGTCTTACTTTTTTGGCTCCGAACCACAAAGCACCTCGATACAGGTAATCAATACTGCTGCCACCGGGATATTCCAAAGAAGGCCATTGCGGAGATATATCACCGCCACTTCCAAAAAAACCGTAATTACTAACTCGTAACCAGATGTTACCCACATTATGATAACGGGTTAGATCAAGTTTCCTTCCCTTTACCGGTTCAGTTAATCCCCTGGAATAAAGCGCCCCTGAAACCAAAATCAACATTACCAGTATTAATGTAAGTCTGGTTGAAATAAGTTTCATTTTAATCCCCCTTAATTAAAGTTTCTGCTCAGTTTATTTCATCAGTATCATCTTCTTCGCAGTGGTAAATCTGCCATTCCTGATTTTGTAGAAATATAGTCCGGACACCTGCTCAGCAGCATTCCAGGCTACGAAATGCTTTCCAGCCTCATAATGATCATCTGTCAGCGCGCAGACTTTTTGCCCTTTGATATTATAGATATCAATCAAAACCTCCCCGGCAGCCTGCAATTCAAACTCAATAGTGGTTTCCGGATTAAAAGGATTGGGATAATTCCTGATCATTGAGAGAACCTGAACCAATTCGTTTTTCTGGGTGGCAATAAGATTAAAATCAATTCTGATGGAGGCATATTCGAGAGTGGAACCGTTATTCAAACCGTGCTGCTGGTTGTGGAAAGAACCAAAGTCATTATCATCCAGGAAAAATAGATGCAGTATTCCAAAACCGCCGCCATCATCTTCAATCACATCACCGGGATATACGAAACAGGGGATCATGCCATCGAGCTCTGCCTGGTAATTATCGCTTTCCGGATTAGCATTCATAAAGATCGGATCGCTCCAGGTGTAACCCTCATCATCTGAAATACAAATCGCAATTTCCGGTATTTCCGCCCAGCTTTCAAATCCTTCATATCCTTCATTGGCTTTCTTGGCATTCATTCCTTCCACCCAGATATAAGCCAGCCAACCATTCTCTTCATTAGCGGTAAGATAGCTTTGATTATAATGAAATGCTGAATCAGGATCATAATGGAATATGGGCCAGTCTTGAAACCATAATGCCTGCCCTTGAGGACCAAAGGCATCTATCTCGCCGTCTTCATCCAGATCCCAGGGTTTCATAGGGATATCATCATTGGGATCTGCTCCCATTGGATAAACGTCACAAAAACTGAACTCATGTGTGCTCAAATCAAAACTGAAGGTCTTTGGATAAAACATGAAATCCAGTGGATTGTATATTCCCTGATTATGAGTAATTCCCATAGTACCCGGAAACATCACTTTTTCACCATTTTCTGTCACTATCACGTTGAATTGATTAGTGAACATAATATTCTGAGATGCACTCAGATATGGTAATATTGTCGGCTGCTCTTCTTCAAAAACCCATTCTGCTTTATATTCCTGCCATTCACCTTCTCCATAATTCTCATTAATTATACAAAACAGTGAATCAACCGCATCTTCTTCATTATATCTCTGGTAACCGAACAGTATTACTTGATTATTACTCACAGAAAATCCCTTATACAGTCTTACCGAGATCGGATCTTCCGAGCACAGCGAATCAAGCTGTGGAATACTCGTATATTGCCATTCCAGATCGCTCTGTATATCCAGTGAATCTACACTGAAATCTGCATAACAAAGTAATACGTTACTATTAGATGGATGATTATTATCAGCCATTAAATATACTCGCTGATTATCGACTAACGGCGAAGGTCCAATATGAACCATAGGCATAACGAATTCATCATTCTCCTGGGGAAAATATGCCTGCATAGTATCATTATCTATTACTGTAATGGGAATTTCTTTCCAGGCTCCGGGAATGCTATTTAAATGGTATAGAGCATAACTTATAAAGCAGTCAGTATACATTGAACCGTCTAAGGGTGAACCCTGCCAGCAGACTAAGGGGTCTCCCGTCAATTCGTCTATCTCCGCATCACAATGAGAACCCAGGGAACCAATTTCCTCAGTGGTAATATCTCCATCACTTCCGATATAAGTGTAATAAATCTCACTTTCGCCTTCCTCGTTCTTAACCCGATAAACAATATAAATTCCACCCTGCCCATCCGGTTGAACGGCCACAGGTGTTTCATTATAAGCCTGAAAATAATCAGCATAGTTCTCAACCAATGCCTGCAGTGGAATATTCCATTCCCAGTCAGGTATGTTACGCATCAATCTTTGCGGATCTGTATAATTAGGTGATGTTATATCAGATAGAAAACTGTCTGTCTTTACGGGAAATACTTCTGCCGATAATGCCGATAACATAACGAACAGTATAACTAAGATTGTCATTTTTCTCATAATTATCCCCTGTTATAACTTTCTCCCCGTAGCCGCATAAGACGATTACATTAACTTTTGATCACAAATTATCCTTTATCCTGCTGCTGAATATTAATCTTTCAGTATCGCTCAACCTTCACATATCATAAACTAAAAGTAATTTTTAATACGTCAAGTAATAATTTTTTCGGCGGTATAAGTAATGATAACATGTTCAATCTTGAACTCGCTACCGCACCTCAACAACACTGTGAAATTGAAAAGATATAAACCCATTTTGTGCAGTAGGATTTGATGAAGAGTAGTCCCGATGCATATCGGGATGAGTACAGAAGAGTTAGAGAATTTTTTATGAATATTATTTTTATATTTATTAAAATTATCTAACTCTCTCTGTGCCAAAATCTTACTGCTATTCGCAAATTTCTACTGCACAATATGGGATAAAGAGTTACTGCATTCACATTGTCTACAGTTTCAGGGAGAATTGTTAAAAAAAATAAAACAAAAAGCCCTGGAAATCCAGGGCTTTTAGCAAAAGAGAATAATCTATTTCAGCAATATCATCCTGTTTGTGGTGACATAGCCTTCATTATCAGCTTTGTAGAAATACATACCGGAAGGCAGGTTGTCAGCATTCCAGATGAGAGTATGTTTCCCTTGATCGTAAAATTCGTTGGTGAGGGTTTCCACTTTCTGACCCTTAACATTGTAAATGTCAATCTTCATATTTCCCGGATTTTTCAGTTCAAATTCAATAGTCGTTTGCGGATTAAAAGGATTAGGATAATTCCTGGTCATTGAGGGAGCCTGAACCAGTTCGTTATCGGGAGCTGCATTAAGATTAAAATCAATCCTGATGGCAGCATATTCGAAGGTGGAACCGTTATTCAGACCCTGCTGCTGGCTGTGGAAAGAACCAAAGTCATTATCATCCAGAAAAAATAGATGCAGAATTCCCATGTTATCTCCGGCATCTTCAATTACATCTCCGGGATACACAAAACAGGGGATCATACCATCCAGTTCTTCCTGATAGTTTTCACTTTCCGGATTAGCATTCATAAAAATGGGATCGCTCCAGGTCATACCCCAGTTATTAGATGCACAAATGGCAATTTCCGGCGTGGCAACCCAGTTTTCAAAACCTGCCGTTCCCTCGTTTGCTTCTTTGGCATTTAAACCGTCCACCCAGATATATACCATCCAGCCATAATCCGGATTGCTGGTCACATAGTAATGGTTGTAATAAAAAGCAGAATCCTCATCATAATGGAATATAGGCCAGTCTTCTGCCCACTTAGGCATATTGTCATCCCATACTTCGTCATATTCACCATCTTCATCAAGATCCCAGGGCTTCATCGGAATTCCGTCATTGGGATTTGCTCCGCTGGGATATACATCTGTGAAGCTGAATTCATTGGTTGTGAGATCAAATCGGAAGATTTTTGGATATATCTGATACCAGAGCGGACGATACATATTCAATTGAGCAGGATCAATATCAAACAATATGCCTAACGCTCCACCCCAGGTTACACTGTTGCCATCCTGGGAAGGATATAGATTGAACCTGCCGGAATCGATAAAACTCTGATAAACATCAGGATATGGCTCAGAAGGAGGTCCATCAGGATACGTTGTCAGATCAGAATACATACACCAGGTGAAACCATTATATTCCCAGCTCGGATTATCTTCCGGAATCTGTAGTTCCTGGTAATACTCCACGAATTCACCTTCGCCATAATTCTCGTTTACGAAGCAGAACATCTCATCCGGATCATAATCTTCATTAGAAAGGCGATAGCCGGCAAAGATGACCTTGTTATCGATAACAGTCCAGGCTTTGAAGCCGCGATACCACATTGGGTCTTCGGCATTCCAGCTGTCAAAAGTGGCTATAGTACGGTAATTCCAGTCCAGATCGCTTTGCAGATCCAGATCATTCTGATCAAAATCTGCCCAGCAGATTATCGGATTTTCGGAAGGAAAGCCAACTGCACCATCGGCAGCAATATTATTAGAAGCAATCATATATAGACGCTGCTTACCCGCAGTTGGTGAAGGACCTATCGCCAGCTCAGGCCAGATGAATTCATCATTTTCAGTAGGGTCAGGAATAGGGGGATCACTGGAATCAATAACCGTGATCACGGGATCTTTCCACAATCCGTGACTCAACATAATATGATAAAGATCATAAGTTACCAAGCAGTCAAGCGTTTCGGGTGTGCCGGGTATAGCCGCATGCCAGGTGGCAAACACGTCACCGGTTTGCTGGTCAACTTCAGCATCGCAATAATAACCGACTTCACCCATACCCTGTGATGCCAGCACATTGCCTTCTGCATCAATATAGGAATAACTTACTTCACTGTTGCCTGCTTGGTCTTTTACGCGGTAAACAATATAAATACCGCTACCATGTTCATCTGGCTGCAAGGCAATTGGTAAAGCTCCATACGCTTGAAAATAGTCTGCATAATTGGTTAATAATGACTGCGGGGGAACTTCCCATTCCCAATCGGGAACGTCTCGGGTTACGGATCTGGTAACTGAGCGGGCTTTTACAGAACGGTCCGCAGTATATTTTTCGGTCTTCTGCGGAAATATTTCTGCCAGCAAACTTATGCTCAACACCAGCAACAATAAAATAACGAAGGTTCTCTTCATCATTTCCTCCAGGTTTTCTGTATTTAGCTGAGGTGCGGAAAGGTAACTTCCCCCGAAATTTTCACTTTTCCGCACTCAGCATAGTCGTCTCTGTCGTGTTGCTGCTTATTTTTCAGTATATTAAGATCAAAAAGATTCACTTATCTTTAACTGATTTAATATTCAGTTCTTCCTGCCATACTGTCAAGCAGTTTTCTTTTTTTTAGCACGCATCCCCCCGAAATTGTTAAAGTACCTCGACTGTTGTGAAGTTCATTTCCCTGAAAGGGATAAATTTGTATAGCGTAAGGTTGGCTCGGTACTCCGAGATTACCTTATGAATGACGCATCCCCCCCCCCCACCCCATCGGCGCTGCGTGCCGATAGGGTGGGGGGCGTTTCATTTTTTACATAAGGTAGCACCAGCGGTGCAACCTTACGCTATACAAATTTATCACGTACCGGGAATTATAAGAGATAAACTCATTTTGTGCAGTAGGATTTGATGAAGAGTAGTAAGATTTTGAGTACAGAAGAGTTAGAGATTTTTTTGAATATTATTTTTATATTTATGAAAATTATCTAACTCTCTCTGTGCCAAAATCTTACTGCTATTCGCAAATTTCTACTGCACAATATGGGATAAATCCTGAATATTACTTTATTAAATAAGGAGTTAACCCATATGATGAATAATTATACGGGGGGATGCCTGGTTTTCTTTTTTTAAGTTTATTGGAAGAGTTTTTCCGGTGTGTTTCACAAGTCAGTTATAGTGAACCCCTGGTTCAGATTAAGGTTACCTGGCAAAAAAATAGACCCCGCTGGCGGGGTCTATACAAAATATAATGGCTATGAATCGATTACTTCATTAATAAAACCTTCGCTGTTTTTTCCTCTTTCCCGTTCTGCAGCCGGATCAAATAGATCCCGCTGGCACATTGATGTTCGCTTTTATCTCTTCCATTCCAGGTGAAATGACCTTTTCTTTCCTTAACTCCATATTCCTGAACTTTTTGCCCCTTAACATTGTAAATATTTAATACAGCATCTTCGGAAATCTGCTCCAGAGACCAACTGATATTGATGCTGGGATTGAAGGGATTGGGATATACAGCAAGCTGCCAAGATGGCAAGATCAGATCATTATTTTCAGCGGTAATATTTAATGAAACTTTCTGAGCATAAACACCATTTCCACCTCTTGGGTCACTTTCCCAGATATCTCCGTTCACGCATCGCTCATCCAGCCAGGTCACATAAGCAAACCCATCCTTGATCAAAAGACTAGTGCGCCAGGTTTGCCACCATTCATCAATTATGATCGTGGGATTACTTTCCATGATCGCTGCCGGATTGCCTTCCAGATCAAGAGCAAATAAATCCAGATAATCATCTTCATACATTCCACCATTATTGCGCGTCATCAGAAAATAATTACCGGCTTTCACCATATTGGTCGGCATTTTATCTGTTGCTGTCGCCTGTTCATATTGCAGGTTAAAAACGTCATCCCAGACGCTGTAACGCAAGAATTGATGATCAGAATAGCAGATATAAGTATGATCATCTTCAAACACAACCTGTTTACTGAACAGGCTCATATCAGCATCTTCAATCAACGTGCAATTATCATCTCCGAAAATCAATCCTCCTTCCGGAGTGATGATCTGTGCCTTGATCTTTGAAATATCATCAACCCAGACCAGCTTCAAACCGATGTCTGTTAATGAATAGCTGATTTTATCTTCAGGCAAAAAATAATCAGAATTCAGATGCAGAAACCCATCCCAGCCTTCTGCCCAGTTCCCATTCTCATCGATCCGCGTAACATAAATACCCTCAGGATTACCCAAAAAGATATAATTTTCAATGGAATAAACTTCCGAATATTCTTCAGGTAAAGTCAAAAGAGTGATCCCAGCTTCGTCCCAGACGAGTGAGCCATTACAAACCTGCTGCGCAAAAATGCGGCATAGATCCGTATTTCCACCATATCTTTCTTTCCAGACGACCAGATAGTCATTTTCAGCTAATCCGGAAATCTGAATGTTCATAATTTTCTGACTGGTGCTGGTGATCAATAATCCGTCTTCTCCCCATAAATATTCCGGTTCGTCATCCATCAAAGCTCCATTTAACCATAAAGCATACTGATTACCGGTATTTGTGGAATAAGATTGCAGGAATACATTGGCATTTTCATCATAATATGAAGCGTTATTTATTGAGCTTCGCTCTCCCATATCAAAGCCGGGTTGCTCAAAAATCGTATTGCCTTCATCATCAAATCCCTGCAGAGTAAGAACTTTACGGTCACAATTGATAAATAGTCCCCTATCTGTAATAAATGGATCACAATAAAAACTGCTGATTGTTTTACCTTCGCTGATCTCGCAAAAATCTCCAAAGATGCTTTCCTCCGGTTTTGCCATAAAGAACATCTTTGCTGTCTGCACTCCAAAATTCTCAAAAGCAAAATAAGTAGCACTCTCTCCTGCTAAAAGTTTTCCATCAGTTACGTCATGATCCAATTCCGCAATATTATAACATAGCTCTTCCAATTCTCCGCTGGCACTGAACCGGGAATAATGGAAATGCCTATCATTTTCAATATGCATCAACTCGATCTCATCATTTCCGCAAACATAGGCACGACCATAATAAGATGCACTATCATAAAGATATTCATCATTTAATAATTGCAAATCATAGTCATAAAAGCTCATATTATATTGACCATCTGCTGAGCCAAATACAAAAATACCCCCGGATGTCAGTTTAAATTCATAAGCATTCGCTAAAGTTGGAATTGTCATATCTTCTGTGCTCTGCAACCCTGTTATCAAATCGACTTCTTTCAGGTAGTTCAGATTTTCTGCAGTATAGATCATATATAAAGACACATCAATTATAGCGCTTTCTTTAACAGGATTGTCATCCTGCACCAGGTAAGAATAATTATTACTCCACACCAACGCGCCGGAAAAGCTATAACGATTAATATTCAACGGGCTTTCTCCGCTATAAGTATTCCAGAAAAGAAAAAAGTCACCATCATTACTGAAAAGTCTTAAATTATTGTTGCTGTCTATATAGGAAGAAAACGGTTCGCTGATTATACCTATTTCTTCATTCAGGTTCCCGTTAATATCATAATTTCTGATCTGAATTTCATGATAAGAACTCAAAAAGGCCGCCAGACAACCGCCTGATGCATCCGGAATTATACTTTGAATGTCACCATAAGCATAATTCGTGCAAATTCCTCCTTCCTCCCACAACATATTGCCCCAACCATCAATTTTTTGCAGATAAAGTTCTGGTATGGGGTCATCTCTATAAAAATACGGATCACGATAATCATACCAGCTTATGATAAAATTGCCGTCACTGCTGCTGATTATATGCGGATCTCGCTGAATGCCATAAGCAGAACAGACAACAACCGGTTCTTCCCACACCGACTCTCCTTCACTATTATAACGACAGGCATAAATGTCAAAATCGAGTTCCCCCGTTTCGCCCCAGGTTACGATAATATCATCTCCTACTGCAACCGCCCCTTCTTTCCAGTCAATGAATGTGTTATTTGTGAAGGTTGCCCCATAATCGCCCCATTCCTGTTGCCCATTCAGGAATACAAATAAGTTCAATACAAGTAATAAACTTAATCTTTTCATCTTTTTACTCCTATACCTCTACAAAGGCTCTATCATCATACTTAACGTAACATCGGGGGAATAAGCACTTAACTAATGATATAGCATAAACTGTTCCATTTTGAATGGAAAATCTACATTGTTAGCATATTGCTTTCTGAGTGGGCTTTTATCTAAATATAGTTGTTAAGAAAACGCTAATTTTGTCATATTTCTCTTTGGGGGTGTAAACAAAGTTTACATATAGAAAACTCCGGTTACACTTAACCGGAGTTTTCTTATATCCTGATATCTGAATTATTTATTCATCGTCACTTTCGTAGGCAGCAACAACCTTCTGAGTAATTTCATCCGGCACTTTTTCGTAGTGCGAGAAGTCCTGGGTAAATTTTCCACGACCCTGGGTGAGTGATTTCAAAGCCGGATAGTATCCGTAAAGTTCCGATAGAGGGATAGTGGCATTGAGAATCTGCTTGCGTCCTTCCTGTTCCATACCGCTGATGCGTCCGCGGCGGGTACTGATGTCACCCATCACGTCACCCATATATTCATTAGGTATAATGATCTGGATATTATGAATAGGCTCAAGGAGGATGGGGCTTCCTTCGGCAAAGGCTTTTTTCATTGCCTGCCAGGTGGCTATCTTGAATGCCATTTCGGAAGAATCCACATCATGGTAACTGCCGAAATAAACATCCACTTCCACATCCACGATCGGGTTTCCGCAAACAATTCCCTTACTCATGATTTCTTTGAGTCCCTTTTCTATAGCCGGAATGTAGCCGGAAGGAATAGTCCCGCCCACTACTGAGTTCTTGAATTCAAAACCTGTTCCACGTTCCCGTGGCGTTACCCGGAAATATACTTCGGCATATTGCCCGCGTCCACCGGACTGTTTCTTGTGCTTATAGCTCACGTCAACAGTAGCCCCTTTCATGGTTTCGCGGTAATTTACGGAGGGAGCATGCAGCGAGGCTTCGATCTTGAAACGGCTCAGCAGTTTTTTTACAATGAGCTGAATCTGCTGGTCACCAATACCGGAAACCACATATTCTCCTGCTTCCACGTTCATCGTCAAATTTAAGGTCGGGTCTTCATCAAGCAGTTTAGTGAGTCCGGCACCAATCTTATCTTCATCTTTCTGATAAACAGCTTTAATTGCCTGCCAGAATACCGGAGAAGGTAATGTAACCGGTTTCTTGCGCATATCACTGCCTGGTTTCACTATGGAATTGAAAGAGCGTATTGCTTTCACTTTTACGATGCCGCCTATATCTCCAGCGCATATCTCTTCGGCATCACCACGGTGCTTGCCATTAAAGAAAGCTACCGTGCCTATTCTGTCTTTGGTTTCTTTTTCCGGTATATATACGTCCAGAGCCTGGATTAATTTTCCCGAAAATACCCGCACGTAAGCTATTTCTCCCAGATTCGGGTCGCTTAAAAGCTTGAAGGAAAAGGCAAGCAATTCCCCGTCTTCATTGCAGATAAATTCTTTCTCCGTAGTCCCTGAAAGTATTTTCACCTTATTCTTATCAGCTGGTGAGGGCAGATAATCCACGATTGCGTTTATTAACTCACTTATGGCTATATCTTCTCCGGCCGATACGGCAAATGCCGGTATCAGCGTGCCTTTAGTGATAGCGGTCTTGATTCCACCTGCCAATTCGGCATCGCTCAGTTTGCCTTCTTCAAAATATTTCTCTAAAAGCGCATCGTCGCTTTCAGCTACTGCTTCCATTAATGCCACGCGGGAATTTTCTACAAGTTCTGCCATATTGGCTGGAATATCCACTGCCTGCCCTTTTATAAAAGCTTTCCCTTTTATTATATCAACCACTCCCTCAAATTTCTCTTCTGAGCCGATAGGCAATAAAATTGGAACAGGATTATAATCTGAATTTTCCCGGATCAGGTCCAGTGCCTTATTAAAATCAGCCCCTTCTCGATCCATACCGTTTACGATTACAGCTCGCGCATTATCCGATTCTGCCAGTAACTCTATCGTCTGCTCCAGCCCTACTTCAAAGCTTGTGGCTGCAGCGTTTGTGACAAAAAGCAGGGTTTCCACTGACTGGCTGGCTGCTAACTGGTCGGCAGCAAAATCCGCTGTGCCCGGTACATCAAGCAGGTTTACTTTAGCATGTTTCCATTCAAAATTAGCTATGGCCAGGGACATCGAAATTCCTTTGTCAATCTCTTCCTGACTGTAATCCATTGCGGTGTTGCCATCTTCTACGCGGCCTATTCTCGTCGTTTTCTTGGCTGCAAATAATATGTGCTCCGCCAGGGTTGTCTTGCCCGAACCGCTGCCGCCAACCAGGGCTACGTTGCGAATATGGCTCATCTCATATTTCTTCATCTTTCCCTCGCTATTATTTTTATCATTATATACTCAACATCATTTTTTACGTTGATAGACAAAATTTTATCTGCGCTTAATATTGTCAATAAACTACTCAAATTTTCCACTCTTAGGTTATCATTATGTCAGGTTATTCCTAAAAATCAAACAGGTCACCGAGTGTCTCTTCTTCTTCCTGGCGTTTACGCTGATTACCATACTGTTTCACCAGGCTGCGCTCAAAAGATTTCTGCTTCCGATTGCCGCGTCCTGTCGGTAAGCCCGGTTTTTCCTCAAAGATTACTTTTTCATCAGGTCTTATTACTTCATGATATTCTTTGCCGGAAAATTGTACTTTTTTTACCAGTTCCCGCGTATTATCCACAATGTCTGCTATGAATTTAAGCCAGTTTTCCTTTCCCTGAGCGATCAAAGACAGCCGTTTCTCCCATTCTGCAGTCAGCAGCGGGGATTTCATGCTTTCCGGTACTAAAGTCACCAGTTGCAGTCCCTTTTCCGTGGGAAACAGAGTTTTGCCTTTACGCTCTATATAATATGCACTCACCAGGCGCTCAATTATCTCCGCCCGAGTTGCGGGAGTGCCTAATCCGCCGTCTTTCACATATTCGCGCAGGTTTTCATCAGTGATGAATTTTCCCGGTGCTTCCATCGCCGCCAGCAGTGATGCTTCCGTATAACGTAAAGGTGGGGTTGTTCGTCCCTCGTGGAGCTGCATGCTTTTCACTTCCAGCCGGTCACCGGGTCTCAGCTTTTCCATCTTAAACACCAGTTGCGGCTTGCTGTGCACGTTCGCAGAGCAAACCAGTTTCCACCCCAGGGACAGTGGCAGTTTCTCCGAGGTGAAAAACTGCTCGCTTCCTATCTTTACTGCCAGTTTTATCTCATTATATTCATAAGCCGGATAGAGCACTTCCAGAAACCTTTTCACGATCAGGTCAAATACCTTCTTTTCATCCATACTGAGTGCAGCCGGATTCACTTTCTTTTCCGTGGGAATGATAGCATGATGATCACTCACTTTACTGCTGTCCACAAAGTTCTTTCCCGGTTTCAGCTCTTCCTTCAGCAGCGGAGCAACTGCCGGATGCCAGGGATGAACGTTAACTGCCAGTAATCTTTCCCGCAGTGTGGACACCATGTCTTCCGTGATATGCCGCGAATCTGTCCTCGGATAGGTACATATCTTGTGTCGCTCATATAGCACTTGAATGATCTGAAGTGTCTGTTTGGCACTGTAGCCGAACTGTTTATTTGCCTCTCGCTGCAGTTCCGTAAGGTCATAAGCAAGTGGTGGGTTTTCCGTCTTTTTCTTCTTGCTTACGCTTTCTACAAGTGCCGGTTGACCCTTCAGCTTCTTCAGCATCTCCTCAGCAGACTGCTTTTCATAAAACCGGTTTTTATCATCCTTGCTTTTCCATTCCGTCTCGATCCCGTCCAGGTCTGCCGAAAGTGTCCAGAATGGTTTCGGTATAAATTTCTCTATCTCATGTTCTCGTTCCACAATTATGTTCAAAGTTGGCGTTTGCACTCTGCCTGCCGAAAGCTGGGAATTGAATTTGCAGACTAATGCTCTGGTCACGTTGAGGCCCACCAGCCAGTCTGCTTCCGCCCGAGCTTGCGCTGCCTGATAAAGTGGTATATAAACTTTGCCCGATTTTAAATTGGCAAAACCTTCCTTAATGGCTTTATCTGTCTGAGAAGAAATCCATAAACGGCTGATATTACCTTTCCAGCCTGCCTTCATAATTATCCAGCGTGCCACCAGTTCCCCTTCTCTGCCCGCATCTGTGGCTATGATCACTTCTTCCACATCTGCTCGCTTCATCAAACCGCGAACTACCTGAAACTGCTGCGAAGTCTTCCGCATGACTTTCAGTTTCACTTTTTCCGGCACCATCGGCAGGTGTTTCATTTCCCAACGTTTCCACTCCGGATTGTAATCATGCGGTTCTGCCAGTTCCACCAGATGTCCCAGTGCCCAGGTAACTATATAACGGGCACCTTCCAGATAACCCTTTTCGTTTTTCCCGCAACCCAGTGCCGCTGCCAGGTCACGACCCACAGACGGTTTCTCCGCCAATACCAGCTTCTTCATATATTCCTCAATTCCCTTGATTTATTTACTGACTTATAAATTATTCCTTTCTCCCGTTTGTAAAGGAAAAATTGTTTAAGATCACTCTCAGGTCTGATATTCTATAAAGTAGATTACATTAATAAATTTCAGTTTATTTTCCAGATTGTCTTTGCAGACTGAGCCATTGATTTCTGGTTTCTTTCAATTGCTTCCATATTCCAGTCAGTATAGAGCTTTGCAAGTCGCTGAGTAATTTTATAACTGGATTTCTCATAAGAAAGTAGTTTTTCATCAAATGAGTCATTCCCGGCATTCCGGTTTTTCTTTATTTCCAGAAGGGTATAATTACCTAACCGGTATTTGTTTTTATCGCTGTTAAATTCCTCATTATCTTCCCAGTTATCACTCGGATTTTCAGGTAATATGTGTTCGATGCTTATTTCTTCGCTTTCGTAATCTAATTCTTTATTTTCCAGATTCATCTCCAGTTGGCAGAGTATATATTTTACTATCTTTTTATTTCTTGAATAAGTCGTTTTTAGTTCTTTATTACAGAATTCATGATAAAAAGTAACATCATCGGGGTAAATATGTAGAAGCCACTTTTTGATTTTCTTCAGGTCTGATGGACTTGTGGAAATGTCTAAAGCCAGTTTGTTATAATGTTCTTCCTGCTCTCCTGCATGCAACCGGCAAATAACGTTATAACGGAAGCTGAGCACAACGGTATAACGTAAAAGATCAGTATATTCTCCTTTTGAGAGCTTAAAATAAGCTGCCAAAAGGAAAACCTGAGGTTGCTTAACGTTAAACATTTTTAGCAAATTGATCTGTCGTGATTGCTCTTTATCCCAAAGCTCATCTGATGGATCATTTAAAGCTAAATAGATGCCGGAATATTCTTCCATCTGTTCGATCAGACTATAAACCCCATTTCGATCGATAACACTTTTACGTATTGTTTTAAAAAGATTAGTCTTGCGAACTATTTTATGGGTGCTGTTCCAATATATCCTTAAAAACTCTGGAAAACTCTCACTCCCCAGAGTCTCAATGAGCTTATTCCAGCGTTTATCAAGTTGATCAAGTTCTATGTTGTTTTCCTGCTCATTATTGACTATAGAAAAGAAATAATTCTTCAGCAGATCGGTTGCTGATAATTTAACTCCCCTGGCATTCAGGGTCTCAAATACTTTAAAAGCATTTAACTGATCAGAAACGGATATTTTAGTAAAAAGCAGAATATCAGCTATCTTCTCGATGAATGTAGTGATTTTCAAGCCATCCATCCCTATTTCTGTTCTTATCTGTTTGTAATAATATTCAAAGGCTTGCTTCATTAACTTGTTCGATGCTGATAAACCCCGCACATGATGCTGACGCATTGGGATTATATGATTCTGAAAATAATCATTATTATGCCTGTTAAGTATTAGTTTTGAGGAGGAAACAAGGCTCACGGGGTCTGTTCGACCAATATATTGTTTTTTTAATAGATCAAATCGCTGTTCATTCTCTTCTCTGTTGCTATTACCATCAACCAGTTCCTGAATAATCTGCAAACCAGCCAAAATAATCAAACTGATGGTTGTTAGACGCTGCTGACCATCAACTACCAGGTAGTTCCGGTTATCACTGGTCTGCAGAACCAGGTAACCCATATAGTGTTCTTCTTCTTCCTGATCACGATATATTGCCATTATGTCAAGCCAGAGATCATCCCATTGCTCTTCCTCCCAGGAATAATTACGCTGGAACAAGGGCACCTGGAATTGGATGCCGTTCCCGGTGATCATTCTATAGGATTGATTTGACGTATCAAAATTTGACCCTGCCATTTCTATTACCTCCTGAACCGCATCAGCATATTTAACTTCAACTTCTAAGAAAATTTAGCAAGAGAAATCTGTCAAAAGAAATCACTTTTAGAGCATTAGCTCCCGCTAATGCTATCGGCGCTAGCCGATGTCTTCTCAAAATGAGATTGACTTAATGTAACTGTCAGAATATATTTACTTTATGGTGAATATATGGATGCAGATAAAACTGAGATTGAAAAACTTTTAGTAAAAGCACAAAGCCGAATTGCCAGCTTAGAAAGCGAAAATTACAGGCTGAAGAAATTATTGCATTTACAGGAGCATAGTGAATTATCTGCAGACAAAAATACCCGGGAAGCAGAAAACAAAAAGAAAATACTAATTGTCGGAAAGCCTTCTGTATCAATACACAAACATTCTTCTGCAGAAGATAAAGTTGCACTTTTCCGCAGTTTATTCAAGGGAAGGGAAGATGTTTTTGCAATACGCTGGGAGGGAACAAATGGCAAGTCAGGTTATTCTCCTGCCTGTGATAATAGCTGGAGATCTGGAGTTTGCGGCAGATACAAGAATATTCCTTGTGCAAAATGTGAAAGCAGAAATTTAATATCGTTGTCTTATTCTCAGTACACAAGGCATTTGACAGGTGAAATCGTAATAGGAATATATCCTCTTCTGGAAAGCGAAAGCTGCCACTTTCTGGCACTTGATTTTGACAAGAAACAATGGCAGGAAGACATTAGAGCTTTTAGAAAAACCTGTGAAAAATACAATGTTCCTGCATATATTGAACGTTCCCGGTCTGGTAATGGAGCACACGTCTGGATATTCTTTCAAACCGATATTGCTGCTGCCTTAGCCCATCTTTCGGTAAAATGCAGCTAAGTTATTGAAATATAAGGATCCGATTTTCAATTTAGGCACTACTTTTGAATAGGTATTCTTGTTATTTTTCGATCAGTTTTAATTGGAATATTTAGGAGTTCATATATATCCTGGGCATCCTTTTCCGGAATTCCAGTTACTCTTGTATGGTATATATCACCGGCTTTGGCCGTCTGAATCGTCGTGCTACGCATGTG
>JAIPGO010000040.1 GCA_021736135.1 Candidatus Cloacimonadota bacterium | reverse complement strand
ATCCGAATGATTGCATTATATTTACGGTCTAAATTACTACTAAAAAAAATACAAATAATGGGTATGTATTTGCAAAAAAATGAAAAAGAGTGACAAACACAGGTTAAAGCTATATAAATAAATCAAATAGACTGTCACTTTATTGTCACTTTTTATTTGAGATCTGTATTTATTAATATAACAGGTACTTAGGCGGATTAAATATAGGTAAAATATTTCTAATAAGCCCAATAAAGAAAGAGATTAAACAAATAACAAAGAAATTGAAAATGGACTTCACGTCTTTCAGTTTGGGAAGAGTAATGCATTTACCGGCGTATCTTTGATTATATCCTCCATGATTTTCAAAAATTAAGTTCAATTATAAATCTTTATTTTGGCAAGGGATAAAATGTGAATAAGAGATAATATATTGAAATGTATAGTATTACAATTTAGTTACCTTTTATGAGGTCAGGTGTTCTGAAGTTATTGAAAAGGAGTGCCTGAAAGTGAATAGTCTCTCCGAAATTCGATTCGGCGGGCAATAATTTTCATTGACACATTCGGAGGGCTTTTCTCACATTCAAAGAGTTGCATGATCCGGAGGGAGTAATGAGATATTATGTAGTTTTATTAATAATGATTTTATCAGTTTTCTTATATAGCCAGCCGCATCCTGTATTCATTGAGGTTACTAACGAAAATGGAGCTTATCCGGATTCTTTGCTCTTTCAAGCCTGGAGAACTATTAATCCTACTGATATCCTCACTAATGGGTCACCGGATTGCTTTTATCCCACCGGCACTTTAACCTGGTTTTTACAGATCCAGTGCGGCTCTTTTATAGATTGGGATGCAGGTGACGAACTTCATGTGGAAGTATTTGATCCCGCTACCAGCGAGGGCGGCAGTGGAAATTATATTCTTAATTATGAGAATTTACAGCTTTTTCCCATCGGAGCAGGTGGTATTGTTTTAGCTTATGTTGCCCCTTTGTTAATTGATCTTCCTGAAGCATTCCATATTAACGAAGATGATTTTTTTTCCGTGTACTTTGCTCAATTTATCACGTCCATTTTTGGAGATGACCTGAGTCTCAGTTGTTCAGGTAATACAGAGATATACGTTGATATTAATGGACTGGATGTAACTTTTTCAGCCCCGGAAAACTGGTGGGGAAGCGAGCTGATAACTTTCACAGTTATTGACCAGCATTCTAATACGGTTAGCGATCAGATCAACATTATCTTTGATCCGGTTAATGATCCCCCCGTCTTTGATATCCCGGTTACCTATTTCACTTTCAATGAAGATGATTCACTCTGGGTGGATTTTTCGTCCTATTTCAGTGACGTAGATAATTACGAGCTCACTTTGAGCTGTTCCGGTAATCAGAATATTGATGTTCTGATCAGCCTGGGAGAAGTAGTATTCCTTCCGGAACCGGACTGGAACGGCTCGGAAATTATTACATTTACAGTTAGTGATGGTGTTAGCAGAGCATCTGCCTCTGATGAGGTGGAAGTAATTGTTAATCCCGTAAATGACGCTCCTGTTGTTAATATTCCGGAAAATTTAACGTTTCTATATGGGAGCGAATATATTCAGGATCTATCCGGTATGATCTGGGATGTGGATGGTGATGAACTGGAAATATCTGTCAGCGGTAATCAGCAGATCACTCCGGTTTTCGAGGGTTTAGTTGTCACCTTCGAAGTTCCAAACGGCTGGCATGGCTCGGAAACAATGGTATTCTGTGTGGATGATGATCAACAAAGAGACGTTGTCTGCGATACTGTGTCCGTAAATATCCTTGCTTTAGCTGATACATACCTGGAATTGCCAGTTATAGAGATCGATGACGGGGAATCATTTACGGTTGCTCTGGAAGTTTCCCAGCTCTATGAGGACTGGTTGGTTGTCGGCTTCAGTCTTGATATTCAATATGACCCTTATGTATTAAGCTGGACAGGCTATTCCACAGAGAATACGATTATCAGTAATGGCACGCTGCTGGTAGAGGAAAATACGGCGGGATTTATTGAGATCGCCTATATGTATTATCTGCCTATATCCGGTGCCGGGTTACTTCTGCATCTTGATTTTGATACTTTCTGTTTTGGAGAATCAGAACTCGATATTCAGAATGCACTTTTCTCGACTGAAATCCTGACGAATGTTTCTGACGGATACGTCATCGTTCATGATATTGGCCTGGAACATCCTCCCGTGGCAATAGCAGGACCTGATCTCACCGTAGATGAGTTAACGGAAGTACAACTGGATGGCACAGCCTCCTTTGATCCTGATGGTGATCTTATAACTTATCTCTGGACTGCCCCGCCGCAGATAGTATTTGATGATAACACTTCCATGACACCGGCCTTTATGGCTCCGGATGTGAGTGAAGATACCGAATTTATGATCAACCTGGTCTGTAACGACGGGAATCTCAATTCCCCGCCCGATATGCTCATCGTTACAGTTCTTTACGTGAATCATGCGCCTGAAATCACTTTGCCTGATAATTTAACTTTCCCGGAAGACAGCACCCTGGTTATAGATTTTAGTGAATATATAACGGAAATAGATCCGGATGATCTCACTTTATCTGTTACGGGCAATCTAGCGCTCAGCGTGGATATTGCCGGACTACTGGTTACATTCACCGCAGCTGCCAACTGGAACGGCAGTGAGATGATGACCTTCACTATTGATGATAATCTGGGCAGATTAACCGATTCAGATGATATTGAAATAACAGTTGAACCTGTAAATGACGCACCAACAGCAGATGCCGGTGCTGATCAGACGGTACATGACGGACAAACAGTAACCCTGGATGCATCAGGTTCTTCTGATATTGATGATGACGAACTCTCTTTTCTGTGGATCGCTCCCGGGGGAATAACACTTTCCGATCCGTTTGCCGTAAATCCCACATTCACAGCACCCCAGACGACTGACCCAGAAGATTACACATTCACTTTGCAGGTAAGTGATGGGCAGGCGCGGGAAACTGATACTGATGAAGTCATTGTCACGATCTGTGATGACGAACCAGCTTTCCTGCAGATCGAGCTTCTGCCTGATAATGAAGCACTCTTTACCTGGCTGGCACCCGGCACTGGCGGCAGCGGGGAAGAACTGGAACAGGGATTTGAAGGTTCTGTTATTCCTCAGGATTGGACAAATATTGATAATGATGCCGACGGATATGGCTGGTTTATACTCACACAATCTCCCCATTCCGGCACAAATTGCATTGCCAGCGCTTCTTTCTGGAATAACATCGCCCTGGAACCGGATAACTGGCTGATCACTCCTCAAATAGAGATCGGGGGACTCTCCACTCTGCAATTCTGGGTTGCAGCAAATGACCAGTATCATTTCTCTGAACACTACAGCGTCTTATTATCTATTACCGATACGGCTCCTGCCAGCTTTACCGAATTGCTTTACAGCGAAACACTCAGTGATGATCAGTGGTATGATATCACTCTTCCTCTGGTGGATTTTGCCGGAGAAAATGTATATATTGCCTTTGTTCATCATGATTGCACAGACCAGTTTCTCTTGAAACTGGATGATGTCCGCATCTATAATGCTGATCTTGAAAGCAGGAATACTCGCGAGCTAACGGGTTATAACGTCTATTTTGACAACGTATTCGTGGATTTTGAGGAAGAAAGGGAATTCCTTTTTACGGAAGTTTCCGGTGCACATACTGCCGGAGTGCAGGCGGTTTATGATGATGGCATTTCCGAGATCATCAGCATTGATTTTAACTATCCATCTGCAACGGAAGAAAACCTGCTCCCCGTATCAACATCATTGAAGGCGAACTATCCTAATCCATTCAATCCTCAAACGACTATTGACTTTGACCTGGCATCAGAAGAAAGGATTAATATCAATATCTTCAACGTGAAAGGGCAGAAAGTCACAGAACTGGTTAATGAAATTCTACCAGCCGGTAATCACAAAATAGTCTGGAATGCCGAAAATAATCCCTCAGGTCTTTATTTCGTGCAATTGAAAACAGCGAAAATATCTCTCACAAATAAGATCATCCTGATAAAATAGCGAATCTGCTTATTCCGGAACTTAATTATAATTAACGCGGGTATATTGAGCTAAGACTTTGCGGAGGGATCAGTTATTGACCATTGATGAGCCTTAACTACATCCGTCATTATAATTATGGATGACTTTCAGAAAGCAGGAGGATAAATCTGGTATTGAGATTTATTTTGACAGGAAAATATAAATAGTGACTTTGAAATTATGGGGCAAAAAACAATCTACCAAACCACAGTTATTTTTTTTTAAAGCGATTATGCATCAATAGCCATTGGAGTAATTGCTTACATATTTATATTAATATCCTATAATTTTGAACTCCTATCGATTCTGTTGATCCCATTTTGTGCAGTAGTACCTCACAATAAATATTCTGTAAATTTCTGGCAGAATATTAAACCAAAACCTGCGAATGGTAGCCAGTCCTCCGCAGGTACTATGTTCCTCTGCCAATAACTAATATCCGGTTTCTGGAAGAAAAAATTTTCAACCACTAACCACACTGCCGAAAATAATGCCAGAATAAATCTTTCATTTTCTTACACTATCCGTGCTGTCCGTAACGTCCGTGGTTGATAATCCCTGCACAACTATTTCCTTCGCTCTGGCAGAAGAAGCACAGGTGAAAATAGATGTTTACGATATCAGAGGACGGAAAGTAAGAGAACTGCTTAATGAATTATCCAATCCCGGCAAATTTAACCTGACCTGGAATGCTGATACCCAGACAAGCGGCGTCTATTATATCCGGTCCCACGCAGGCTGTGTTATACTTTATGAGAAGGTTAATCTGCTGAAATAGTTTAAAGATAAGAAAAAATATATATAGATACTATCATTAATTTTATTGAATGATTCAATATTGGAGAAATTCTTTATGAAAAGTATAAAGGCATTGCATTTTTGCCCGGTGAAATTAGGGTTAGCGTTACCGGTGGCGATTTTTTACAAATCAGGAATACAAGTAGGAATTTTTGATAACAAAATTAAGAGTGATACTCCTGAAAAGTATGAATTATTGAAAAAAAATAAAGAATATGAATTATTTTATAAAGATACAATGTCATCTGAGTTGATAAAAATACATGATGTCTTTAATTTAGTTGATGGAGTAGAAAGTATATCAGAATATTTTAAATCTGAAATACTAATTATTACAATTGCAGGTATAGATGAAGCTCGTGAAGCTATAGCATATACTATAAGAGAAATTGTGAAAAAAAGAGAAAAGGAAAAGAAATATACTTTAATTATTGCATGTGAAAACGGACACAGAGTATCTTCTCTTTATAAAAATAAAGTACTAAGAGATGATGAATCTATTTATACATTCTTCTTTGATTGTATAGTTGACAGGGTAGTTAGTTATCTAGACACAAAAAAATCAGAAATTATTATTAATACGGAATCTTTTGGCTTGTGGGAAATATTCCTCAAGGAATCAGAAATGACAGGAATTCCAGCAATCAATAAAATGATTGAATACTTAAAAAAAGGCTGTGATGCATTAAAGATAGAGATAAAATTTATCGATGATCAGTATTATGAATCTTATTTCATTAAGAAAACGTACTGTGTAAATGGTATTCATTATGCTTTATCAATGATACAGGAATATATATGGCGGGAAGAAATTGGAGATGACAGGAAATATTTGCACGAATTACTTGATGATCCTGATCTAATGGAATTTACTTTAAATATCATAGGTGAAATCCGTGAAGCAGCAAAAAGAGAAATGAGATTTTTAAGTGAGGACAATCTCGATGCTGGCATTTATGAGGAGCTAGATGAATATTTTAATAAATTTTTAATTAGAATAAAGTATAATGAAGATACAAGAAGCAGAATATTTAAAAATTTGTTTCAATTTGATGAAGTATATAGAAAGCTGCATGAAAATATCGAAGAGTATTCTCAAAAGGAGATAATTGCTAAGTTGAATTTAAATGATTTTGAAGTTAAGTTCCATGATAGAATAATAAGTCCAATAAAGTCATTAAGAAGGCAAAAAAGAGAACAGACTGTAAATCTTCTTGACACAAATTATATATCCAATATCTTATCATTAGAGAGTTTAACTTTGGCGTCAGTGTGCGTACTTGGCAAGGTTACAGAAAGAGTACATGATATTATTTCAATGTTAGAAGAGCAGGAAAGGATAGTAAGGAGCAGTTAATAAATGGTAGATATCCAAAAGAAAGAAAGATGTCCTTTTACATATTGGGAATTAGAAGCCATATTAAATACATCAATGGTTGATTCTTTTTTTAGACGCTACAAGGATGATTTTCATAATAATGCAGATTGTGCTATGAAGCTTCATCATGTGATAAATAGCCTGAAATTGAAAGAATATTCTGCTTTTAACAGAAAAGTGCCAAAATCGTTAAGCGAGATATTACCACAGATGAAAACAGAATTCGAAAATAATCATATTGCTGATTTAAATAGAAATCATCCCTTGTTTGAATTAAGTACAGAAGCTGCCCAAAACTGCAAAGCTTTTAGAATTAACAAGGATGACTCTCTATCAGTCAGCTTCTTAATTAGTTACTTTTATGAAAAATATTCTAATAATACTATAACCGGAAAAAATAAACCAGGTGAAGTTTTTGTGACGGCAGGGGAATTAGACTATAAATCATATTCAGAATTAAGGACGATGTATTTTGATACTATTATGCATATGGCTTTCAAACCTATCACAAAATTTAGCTTTATCGCAGGACCCCGGATATCTTGTCCAGATGGATTTGATAAAAAGTCAGGTAATTTAGAGGATGCTAACTATATGATTTACTTAATAGATAAATTTAGAGCACAGCATTCTTTTTATCATGCTTTGAAGAGAGTAAATTTTCACAGTATTGTGCATGAATTTGACCGTTCTATTTGTTTAGTTGAGGATTATCACAAAGAATTCGAAAGAAGATCAACGACTATTGTATTTGATTCACCAGAATTATGCGATATATTGATACAACGCCATAGTGATGCTGCCAATTATTCACAGAAATTAGAACTTAAAAAAGGTAGTAAAGAGCAATTAATGGATCTATTAAAAGAAGAAAGCGATTTTACTTAATTGACATATATAACAGCCTGCACTTTATCACTTTATAAATAAAGAATATTTTCGAAATATGATGTAATGATCCTTATTAGCATTTTGAGGGCAATTTAAAATTTATGAGCTAAGTAAATGGGGCATATTTCTCTCGTTTATTTTTCCGTCACAGATTCTGTTTATTACAGAACTGAAATTAATATAGATAATACATGAACTCAGTAAAGACCTAACTGAGGTTTGCCAACTGCCCGCAAGGTCCAACGAGTTTCGGATTCCGGTTTTCGATTCACTGATCACTGTTCACTATAGATACTGTTCAGTGTAACTCTTTATATAATTACCAAAATTCTTAAAATGAAGATGAAATGTGCACATCTGCTACGCTTTAGGCACAGGATTATCGAAATGAAGATGAAATGTGCACATCTGCTACGCTTTAGGCACAGGATTATCGAAATGAAGATGAAATGTGCACATCTGCTACGCTTTAGGCACAGGATTATCGTAATTGACAAAACTAAATTTCCTGAGATAGTTTAGGGAATGTTAGTTAGTCCGTAGGACTTATCTATTTGTAGAATATAATATTATCCCCCCCCTTCCCCCCCAGCGACCGGGGGAGCCGCTCGCTGGGGTGGAGGGGGATGACCGATGTCTATTTCTACAATTAAATATCCCCTATGGGGAAAACGAAAACAGTGATAAGTGACATTATAATAGATACTTATAAATGATCAAACTTGAACTGAAATTGCCAGAAAACAATAATTGTGCATTATTATTGATATTATTCAGCATAAGTTATTGAAAAGGAGTGCCTGAAAGTGAACAGTCTCTCACTATATAGCTTCTCTTTGTATTAATTTTCATTGACACATTCAGAGGATTTTCCCATCTTTAAAGAGATGTATGATCCGGAGGGAGTAATGAGATTTTATGTGAGTTTATTTATAATAATTTTATCAGTTTCGTTATATTGCCAGCCGCATCCGGTGCTTATTGAGGTTGTAAATGAAGATGGTGGCTATCCTGATACATTGCTCTTTGAAGCCTGGAGAACTGTAAATCCAGGTCAGGTGCTCAATAATGAGAGTCCTGACTGTTTTTATCCAACCGGAACAATTACTCAATATTTACAGATCCAATGTGGTGCTTTTTCTTCCTGGATTGCGGGTGATACGCTTCATGTTGAAGTGCTTGATCCGGATACTGGTGAAGAAGGCAATGGCGATTACGTGCTTACTTTCGATAATTTTCAAATATTTCCCCTGGGAGCAGGCGGAATAGTGTTATCACTTTTTCCTCCCCTGATTTTTACTCTTCCCGATTCATTTCACATTAACGAAGATGAAATCTTAACTGAGGATTTTACTCCCTATATTGTATCACTTTATGGTGATGAAATCACTCTTGGTTTTACCGGTAACACAGAAATTGTTATCGAACAGGCTGGCCTGGATATCACGTTTTCAGCACCTGCTGACTGGTTCGGCTATGAAACGATTTCTTTCAACATTACAGATGAGCACAATAACCAGGTAAACTGTGAGAGCAATATTATCTTTGATCCCATAAATGATATTCCCCTTGCAGTTGCCGGAGCTGATCAAATTGCCGGTGATCAAAATACTGTGACCCTTGATGCTTCTGCTTCCAGTGATATTGAAGATGATGACCTTGTATATTTCTGGACTCCTCCGGCAGGTATAAATCTCAGTGATCCTGCTGCTTTAAATCCTGTTTTTCAGGCACCTGAAACTGTTGAATTTCTGGAACTGATATTTACATTGCAGGTTACTGACAGTCAGGGTGCGGTTTCTGATCCGGATGAAACCGTTATAACCGTATTTAATGACGAACCGGCAGGTTTAGAGATTATATTGCTGCCGGATAGTCAGGTAGAATTTTCCTGGCAGCAGCCTGCTTTTCCCGGAAATAACCGCACTAGAGAATTACTGGGTTACAACGTCTATCTTGATCTGGAGTGGATCGACGTAACTGAAGAAACAGAATATGTTCTTTCTAATGTCTACGGTGAGCATACTGCCTCAGTAATGGCAGTTTTCGAAGAAGGCAGTTCGGATATTGTGACAATTGACTTCAATTATACTGGCGCTGTTCCTCAAAATATCCTTCCCCGGGTCACTGATATCAGTTCGATATATCCTAATCCTTTTAATCCCAGCACGATTCTTTCCTATGCCCTGGCTGAAAAAACACAGGTGAAGATTGATGTCTATGACATCAGGGGAGGGAAAGTAACACAGCTTCTTGATGAAATAGCCCAGCCCGGCTGGTATGAACTGACCTGGAATGCCTCCTCTCAGTCCAGCGGCGTATATTTTATCAGGATGCAGGCAGGGAAATTAAACCGTTATGTTAAAGTAAATCTTATAAAATAGCTATATCCTCCTGAAAATAATTTTAATGTTGACATTCTAAAAGAGATTTGTTCTCATTGAACAGTTCTTTAACTGGAGGAAATATGAAATATCCGGTTTTTTTTATTTTTCTTGTTTTACCTTCATTCCTTTTTTGCCAGCCGCATCCTGTTGCTATAGAGGTTGCTTATGAAAACGGGGCATATCCTGATACTCTGATCTTCCAGGCCTGGCTGAATTGTGACTATGTAATGATTGCAGATAATGAAACTGAGAACTGCTTTTATCCAACGGGAACAACAACTCAGTATCTGCAAATAGATTGCTTCATGCTTGTTTGGGATGCAGGTGATACACTATCCGTAGCTGTATTTGATCCTGATCAGGAATCAGGTGGCACTGCGGACTACATTCTCACTTATGAAAACTACCAGTTATTTCCCATTGATGACGGAGGAATCATTCTGGAAGATCTAATACCCCTTTCTTTAAATTTTCCTACTGTATTCAATATTCTGGAAAATGAAACAAGAACTATTGCAATTCCTGATTATATTGATAATTTCTTTTGCGGAATTGCAGATGCTTCTTTTGATGGTAATGAAGAAATTTCAATAGCATTTGAATATGATTACAATTATGCTGTTTTTTCAGCACCACCAGGCTGGTTTGGCTTTGAAATAGTCACAATTTCTCTGGAGGATGAATTGGGTAATAATGGAAGTGCACAATTTATAGTTAATTTCAATGATGTCAACAATCCGCCTGTTGCAGATGCCGGTATTGATCAAATAGCCGGTGATCTAAATCTGGTTACTTTAGATGCCTCTGGTTCTTATGACCCCGATGGTGATGAATTTGAGATTTTGTGGGTACCACCTGCTGGAGTTATTCTCAACGATCCCACAATTGCGAATCCCGTCTTTACTGCTCCTGAAACAGTTAATTTTCTGTACCTTGATTTTCAACTTTATGTCAATGATCTGCATATATATGATACCGATAATGTGATCATATCGGTGTTTAGTGATGAACCAACTGATCTGGAAATTGAAATGCTGCCCGACAACGAGGCTTTATTTCAATGGCAGCAGCCGGAAGTGCCCCCATTAGAAGATTACCGGGCTTTACTTGGCTATAATATCTATCTCGATGGAGTGATGCTCGATTATATAACTCAAACTGAATATATTTTTCATGATCTCTCAGAACTGCATACTGCCTCCGTGATGGCTGTTTATGATGAAGGCAATTCTGAACTTGTATCATTGGATTTCTACTATTCACCTGTTGCTGATACTGATATTATACCTGCTGTTACCACAATACAATCTATATATCCGAATCCCTTTAATCCCGAAACGACAATCAGTTTTTCAATAGCCGAAGAATCTCAGATAGATATTACGGTTTATGATATCAGGGGAAAAAAGATCAGGAATTTGCTGCACGAGAGCAGATTGCCCGGATATTATAAAATTAACTGGCAGGCGGACAATATTCCCAGTGGCAGCTATATCATCAGTATGAAAACAGGAGCAGTGGCGCGGATCCGCAAGGTCACACTCCTGAAATGATCTTTACTTGCCAAAACCGGTGAAAAACTCTCTGAATTCCAGCATCGTCATTATCACCGGTATCAACTTAATGACTCAAACGAACGTTACATCGAAAATAAAACGAAATTTCTGCAGACTATGATTTTTCACTCAAATATTATATAAACTTCATTTGCCAAATCGTAATGCATTGAAATATAATAATTTAAATAGTAATGTGTATAATTACCCTTTTTGCCGTGGGAAAACAAGGCACAATCTAACGTTTTGATGTCAGATAGGGCCTTGTTTATACTTTCGTTTCACTATTATTTAGGTGAAATATTGGGAGAAATGAAGGGGAAGCAGGTTGTTTTTGGGGGATCTGCTTCCTTTTATTTATCAGTTTTCGGGTTTCATCTGGGGGAAGAGGATAACTTCTTTGATGGAAGTATTATCTGTGAGCAGCATGATGAGCCGGTCGATACCGATACCGATACCGCCCATTGGTGGCATGCCATATTCGAGGGCTTCCAGGAAGTCTTCGTCGATCACGTTTGCTTCGGCATCGCCCATCTCACGCATTTTCTGTTGGTCTTCGAGTCTCTTTCTCTGATCATGGGGATCGTTGAGTTCTGTGAAGGCATTGGCATATTCATTTCCCATGATGAAAAGTTCGAAACGTTCCACGAGATTGGGATCATCAGGTTTTGCTTTGGCAAGGGGAGAGATTTCGCGTGGGTAATCGATGACGAAGGTTGGCTGGAGGAGCTTTGGTTCCACGAAATGATTGAAAATTTCTTCAATCAGTTTACCAGCACCGGCAGCAGAAGTGACTTCGATATGATGTTCGAGGCAGAATGTCTTGATCTTGTCATAATCAAAGTCAGAAGCATCAAAGCCGGAATATTCTTTAATGAGCTCCAGCATGGAAGCCTTGCGGAAGGGCGCGGTTAGATTAATTTCCGTATTATGGAAGGTAACGGTATCAGTATTGAGAACTTCTTTAGCGAGAAATTTAAAAAGGCTTTCGGTAAGCTCTATCATGCCGTCCAGGTCAGTGTATGCCTGGTAGAGTTCCAGGAGTGTGAATTCGGGATTATGAGCACGATCCATGCCTTCGTTGCGGAAGACTTTTCCGATTTCATAGACTTTTTCGAAACCACCGATGATGAGTCTTTTAAGGTAAAGTTCGATGGAAATCCTGAGATAGAGTTCCATATCCAGAGTATTATGATGAGTATTAAAAGGACGCGCATGCGCACCACCGTAAAGGGGTGTGAGAATGGGAGTTTCCACTTCGAGGAAACCACGGTTTTCAAAGAAACGCCGCATTCCGGAAATGATATGTGCTCGCAGTTCAAAAGCATGCTTATGTTCGGGATTGAGCAGCAGATCAAGGTAGCGTTTGCGGTAGCGCAGTTCGATATCATGAAATTCGTCGAAGCGAATGGTTTTGCCATCTACAACTTTTTCTTTAACGACCGGCAAAGGGCGAACCGCCTTGGCAAGCATAGTGACGCAGGTGGCTCTTACGGAATATTCACCCATCTGCGTGACGAAACATGAACCTTCGATCTGGCAGAAATCACCGAGATCAAAGGATTTAAAAATTTCATAATTTTCTTCACCGACATTATCCTTGCGGACGAATATCTGGATATTGCCGGATTCATCGGCAACATTGCCGAAACCGACTTTACCCTGGCGGCGCAGAGCGATAATTCTACCGGTGATGGTGACTTTTTGTTCATCATCGGTGAATTTTTGCTGATTATCCCAAAGGTCTTTTATGATATGGGAGCGGGAAGAGCGATTGGGATAGGGATTAACTCCCATATCCAGCAGCCGCTGCATTTTCTGCTGGCGAGCTTGTATCAGTTGATTTTGATTATCCATATTTACTCCTGTATTATTCAGATAGCAGAATTGTAGGGAGGCGATCTGGTGTCAAGTGAGAAGAGTGGTGATCGGTGAACAGTGACCGGTGATCGGGGGGAGAAAGAGAAGAATATTTTCACCACAGAGGACACAGAGATCACAGAGTAAATACAAACTACAAGGTATTATTGACTTTATAGCCGGCTAAATTCTGGTTTATAACGTGGATATCAGCTTCCTGTAGCACAGACGTCCCCGTCTGTGTAACGCTTTGCCTGATCCCGAATTTTACAGCAAGGCCGTGGGTTTATAAAAACAAACACAGACGAGACGTCTATGCTACAAGCAGTTATAGAGCTGGCGGATTTATTGACAAAAGAAATAAACAATATATGGGGTTTGTTAGGATGATGTAGCTGAAAATCTGGATTTCATTTTTTTCAGGACGTGGTAGTTGTGAATGACTATGTAAAGATAAAAGGCGTTGAGGATGATGGCAAAAGTGTGGATGTCCGGGAGGAATTTTTTATAAAATAATGCTACATAAGCGATAATGATAATGGCAATACCCTTCAAAATGAGCATGGCAGCGAGTGGACCGAGCTTATTGAAAAGGAAACGGGCAATCGGATTGCGTTCGTTGCGGTTGCTGCCGAGTTTGACAACTTTCCAGGTGGAAATGGCATCCAGAATATTTAATATGACCAGCAATAATAATAAAGCGAAAAGAAGGGGGAGAGGGAGGTTTATGGAGCAGAAAAGGAGTTGGTAGATTTTATTCATTTTGTTAATCGTGAGTCGTGAGTCGTGAGTCGTGAGTCGTGGATAGTGCTCCGCTTGCGGGTAAGCCAGCGGTGCACTTGATGGATCGTGAGCCGAGGGGGAGACGGAGGGCTACGGGGAGATGATCTGAGAGGCAGGATTCGAATTGAGACCAGCCGTTGGGTAAATAATCGTCAATCCTGAGAGTGGTAATTTCCGTGTGTGCAGCGCTGAATTCATCGAAAAGGTCATTAGTGATGATGATATGATCGAGATGGGAAGTTCCATTACCCCATGACCAGTTTTCACTGGGACCAATGGCGATATAGTAATCGGTGAAATAGAAATTTTGCGGCTGATCCAGAAAACTTTGAAAAACATTTGAGGAGGGCGGGTCAGTAAGCAGGTCATTCAAGTCTCCGACGATGATCACGTTTTCATAGGGCAGAGAAATGGAAACATAATCGGCAAGCAGATCACAGGCGGCTTTGCGGCGTTCCTCGTTTTCGGAACCGCTTAGGGCTTTCAGGTGGTTATTTATAATGTAAAAAGTCTGATTATGCCAGGTGAACGTAATCTGGAGAGGTGAGCGCGGGAATGCCCAGGAATTGCCGGTAAAGAGTTCCTCAATAGCGATAAGTTCGAAATCAGGAGAGTTTTTATATAGTATGGCAAGATCGATGTCAAGGTAAGCGCTATTGGCGCGAAAACCTTCATATTGGGGAAGAGCAGAAAGCAGAGACTGAAAATAAGTAGCACTTTCAATTTCCTGAAGGCAGATGATGTCAACATCGAGGTTTTGAATGATAGTGTTGAGATAATCAACGGTAACGCTTCCGGCTTTGGCAAAGTTTTCCAGGTTCCAGGTCATAACTTCGAGGGTTTCAGTAGAACCGAAATTCAGGTCAGCGAGAGTGAGATCAGAATTCGGATCAATGTTCAGTGGAACATCACCTTCACAGGAGATGAGGAAGACTGCGAGAATAAGGAGCAATATTTTTAATAATTTCATTTGAATCCCAGCGTAAGTTTTTGAATAAGCAGTGCCGCAGCGAGCAGGTCTTGCGCAATATATTGCGGAGGAGCTTTATGGCGAAGAGGAAAATCTGTTTTCCCGTCACCGGTGAGGACGAGGATCGGGATAAGTCCGGCTTTTTCAGCAAAGATCATATCCGAGATACGGTCGCCGATCATAAAGGAATTTTTTGGTTCAATATCGAAATCAAGGCGGGCTTTTTTATATAATCCGATATCCGGCTTGCGGTCTTCATGGTCAATATTGTAAGGAGCCACACTGCCATCCTTATAGTAGGGAGAGAAGTATATTTTATCAATATAAGCCCCGTCCTGAGCGAGAGCATCCAGCAGATGAGCATGGATATTATCAAGGTCTGTTAAAGAAAACAAACCACGGGCAATACCGCTTTGATTAGTTACTACGAAGACTTTGTAACCGAGTTTATTAAGAATTTTAATTGCCTGTGCTGAGAAGGGATAGGGTTTGATGGCATTGGGATCGCCAATATAACCGGGATCAGGGTTAATAACGCCATCGCGGTCGAGAAAAACGGCGTTTGTCGATAGACTATTGGAAGAGTTCATTTGATTTTCAGCTTTGTTTTGATAACGTTTTTTATAGAGGTTCTTTCAGCGGCATTTACCATGAAGAACCAGGCAGCGGTGAAATAAAGAAGAGCGGTTACGGCAGATACCCAGATAAGAGTTATAATTGTCCAGCTTTGCAGGGGTATATTCAGATTGATGAATGAAAGGAATATGAGGGCAGGCAAAGTCACGAAAGCCAGTGGCAGATAGATCCGCCTGATAGTTTCGAGCACTGTGATACGGGTAAACTGAGCGGCTTTTGGGAAAATAAAAAAGAGCCCAAGAACAACATTGGGGATTAGAGTGCCTACGGCAACTCCCACAACGCCAATGAGTTTGATGAATAATATGGAGAATCCGACATTCATTACACTTTCAAAAATCGCCACGAATGAGAGGAATTTATGAAATCCCGTCATCAGTAGTACTTTCGAGGAACCGCTGCGAAAAAGCAGCAGCAGGAACATGGAGATATTCAGCAGATAAACAATAGCAATGATGCTGGGATAGCTTTCTGCATATTGCGGATCATCGGGTGAAATTTCCAGCCAGAGCAGCAGTATGGGGCGGATCAGGGTGGTGAGAATAATAAAGAGCAGGGTTGTGATAACTGCAATGATACGATTGGAATTAAACATGATATGGCGGAGCCGCTCAACCTGACCATCCTTGAAAAGCGAAGCAGCAATAGGTGTGAGATTTTCCTGGAACTGGGTGGTGAACTGCATCAGGAGATTTGCAAAACGGGAAGCTACCTGGTAAATAGTAACGGCGGTAACACCGAGCATAATTCCCAGAACTATCTGATCTGTTTTAAAGATTATGATATTGGCGAACATGATCAGATAAGCAAACAGGCTGAAACTGATTACTTCTTTAAGCATACTAAACTTAAATAGAAGCGGAGAGATGCGCATCCCCGGAAGCAGGTGAAAACAGAAAATTGCCATAATTATATTGCTGGTTAAGTTAATAAGTACGGAAAAAACGGCAAGTTCAAGAAGACCATAACCTAATTTAAAAATGACAATAATACCGATGAAATTGAGGATCATCGTTGTGAAATTTACCAGGTTTCGCAGATATATCCTGTTTAAACCGCGGAGAATTTCTGTAAAAGCTCCGGAGGGAAAAGTAAGTGCCGACCCGAGTCCAAAGAAGATAAATACCTTTTTATAGTAAACAATATCAGTGCCGGCAGGAAAGATAAATAGTTTATCAAGAACCTGGGAAAGTCCCAGGGAAGCTATAATGATGATCAGCGACATAAAACCATAAGTGGTTATTACTGTGCTGAGTTTATGGTTATAATGCTTGTAATCGCCGGTTACTGATGCCTCGGCTGTGTATTTCTGCACGGAAGTGCCGAACCCGAAATCAAGCAGCAGACTATAACCGAAAACTGACCAGAGCAAAGCCCAGAAACCATAGGAAACCTGCCCCAGGTTGAGAAAAAGAATACGCGTGAGAATGATCTGAGTGAAAAAACGGGTAATACTGAGCCCGTAATTTGCCAGCGTATTAAGCACAATAAGTTTTTTCAGATTATCAGCCATTTAGTCTTAGTTCCTTCCTAATAACTTCGACGGCAGCTTGCGTAGCACAGCCTGGATTGAAAAGGTATTTTTTTACCAGCTGATCCTGTTTCTGCTTTTGAGCAGCAATGACGGTGAGTAGATCAGGATCATCTGCCTGCAGTTTCCTGGTATATCTCACGATCCCCTTAATATCAGTGAAGCAGATAGCCGTATCTATTATATCCTTCTCAACTTCACCATGCTGATTATGAGAGAACCACTCGGGATTATAAAAAACGAAGAGCGGTTTTTGGGTGAGTGAGAATTCAAAAGCAGCGGAAGTACCGGTGTCCGTAATAAGCATATTTCCTAAAGGATAGATTTCCTGAGTATTGGGTCTGGTAACAAAATGAACATTAGGAAAATCCTCGCTAAGCCGATTTAGTTTCTGCTGCCAGTTATCCTCTTTGTATTGAGCAAAGAGGAAATTGTGTACTTTGATTAGAATCGTAACATTATCCAGTTTTGCCAGAGTAGTAATCATTTCCAGAGAGAGCACGTGCAGCGAACCGAAAGGATTCCAGTGCGGTGTGTATAGTATTACGAAACGGTTTTGTGTATGATATAATTTTGTGAGTTCATTTACAAGTTCAGCAGAAGGATTAAAGACGGCATCAAGTTTCGGGAATCCGGTGATGGCGTAATTATTTGGATTTTTAGAGGAATGGGGGAGAGTTTTAATAAATTCCACGAATTGCGGACCAATGGCAAGGTGAGTGTCAAAGCGTGAAAGTACATCAGTTTTGGTATATAGCGGATAAACCCCTGAACCATGATAAGTCTGAACTCTTTTCGTGTTAAATAGTGAGAGAGGGAAATCGGGACCGTTAATTTCAGAAGTAATAAAGAGGTCAAAATAGACAAAGGGAGAAATTAAGCTGGAAATTAGTTCCTCAGAAGGTAGAAAAGTCTGCAGATAGGAACGAAGGTTTTGATGTCCTTCAAAGCAGGCAAAATAAATTCTGATTCGTTTATCAGTTTTCAGGGCTTCATAAACAGGCTCGAAGATATTGAAGAAATAATCCATCTGAATATTATACACAATTGATTTTTTCCCCTGTAATCTAAGCAGCAGCATTTTCAGGTTCCAGAAAATGATCCTGAAGACATTGAGAGGATCAGCGATAACAGCTCTGATTAACCTGTTTTGCATATTAATAATGAGGGATAGTAATATTTCCTCTTTCCCTTTCCATACGTTTGGCTTCAATCATTTTATTTCTCCAGAGAATTTTCTTGGTAGCCTGTTTTCTTTTATACATTCTCTCCATGCTGCCGATGAGAGCAAAACACAGCATTAACTGGTAGAAATTATTGGACTGTTTTAGCACCCATTCCAGGGCAGATTCCAGATATATACCCATTAATCCGCCGGCTAAGCCGATAGGCACCCAGATATAATCGGATTTCCGGTGTTTTACAAAGTTATTGAGATTCTTAAAATAGAAATAGAAAAGCAGGACAAAATAGATAACCATATTATGCCAGCCAGTTTCCGCTGCATAACTAAGGTAAATCGTTTCCACCAGCCCTCCGATAGATTCTTCGGTGACACCTTCGATATGACTGCTGTAATTATAGGGCGGATTTATTTTAACTCCGAAGTTATTCAATCCCACTCCAAAGGTTTTATCATTAGCCATTTTTATGGCGGCAGTGGCAAGCATTTTACGGGTATTGGCAGAATTTTCCGGAGCTGTTTCGAATCTTTTTACAATAGAATCCATCGCTCTGAGCGCACCAAGTAGTCCAATAAACATAATGAGGATTGTAACGCCAATTTTTCTGGGGCTAACGCCACCTGTGAAAGAGAGCATTATAATCACCATACAGGAAAGCACAAAGCAGACAAGACCAGCTCTGGAGAAAGTGGAAACAATACTGAGACTGCCCAGAGAGAAGGCAACAACCCACCAGAAAAGCTTGATCTTCTTCTTTTTATTGAGAATGTATCCCAGGATCAGAGAGTTCAAAATTATCATATACATCACCAGAGAATTCTGATGGGGGAAAGGTCCTTTTGCCTGCCATAATCCCAAAACATATTTCTGCCGTAAAACATGATAGCTGATGTAGAAAATGATGGCCCGAATACTATAAATAATAGTATCATAGTTATGATAATAAATAATGTAATTATAATTGATCCAGAAATATAGATACATCCTGAACATTTTCCAGATTTCAAAGAAAGAGTGCATGATGTATCCCGTTGCGGAATTAGTAATGGAGATCAAACAGAAAGTAAAGAGTATAAAATAGATAGGTGCGCCGGGGGGTACAATGCGGGGGGGATATTTGCTGGCACGCATAAGGATGACACTATAGAGAACAAGTCCCAGCAGATCAACGATACCAACTTCAAAGCCGCGGGATGTGCCTTTAAAAAATTCTCGAGAGACGAAATTTATAGTAATTTCTTCAGTAGTGAGAAAAATATAGAGAAAATGTACCAGTTTTTCTACGCTTTTATTCGTACGGGCCAGCTGTGAACCAATTGGTACGGCAACGAAGAGCGTTAAGAAGAAAACCAGATATTTCATTGAGTTTTATCAGTTCTTCAGGTCTTTTATCGCCTCATTTAAGAAATAGCCAGCCTGTATTGCCTGAATGGAAGGCAGTATCTGTGAAATAATATTATTCCAATCAGCCAGAAGAGTCCTCGGTACATAGACAATATCGTTTTGTTTGAGAACGATGTCACGGGCATTACCATTCAGGATGGCATCAGTATCTATGATGAATACTCGTGGGTGCGAAAGAGTTCCTCTAATGAGATAAGCCTTTCCCTGGGCATTTTGAGTGAATCCTCCCGCGAAGGCTATGAGCTGAATGAGAGTAAAGTTTTCCTTATATAGATATGATAGAGGGTAAGTCACTTCTCCGAGAATATATACTTCCTGGTTAGCCAGAGAACTAATAAAAATGTAATCATTGTCCTTAACGGGAATATTATGTAACTGGTTGCCTTTACGGACAAGTTCCAGAAAATCAACAGGGAGAAGTTTATTATCTCTCACGATAAAGCTGCCGGAGAGGTCTGCCAGTTCTTTCGTGGTTCCTTTAACCAGTCCGGTTCGAAATCCTTTAGCTTCGGCAAGAACATCAAGAATGCGCATATTCGCTCTGATCTGATAGTTCCCGGGGATTTCCGCCTGTCCCATAACTGTTACGAAAGCGCTTTGCAGTTCAATAGGATTAAGCGTGATTTTAGGATCAATAATATCCTTGATTTTTTTTCTGATTTCCTGTTTTGCTTCTTCCACGGTCAATCCCAGCACGAAAACGTCCTGGTCAATATTGCTGACGGTAATTGTACCGTCAGATTTTACTATTGCGTTATAGGTGGTATAAGCCTTTTCTTCTTCTCCGTAGGCAAATACCTTGATATCAAATTTATTACCCGAACCAATATAATAAGTATCCAGTTCCAGATTCTGGAGCTCCATCAGGGTGGCATAACGTGTCTCCTCTTCTGTATCTTCAATTTTCAGTTCTTCCAGATATTGAGGTAAAGCTTCCATTGTGGCATCTTTCAGTTCGACTTTTGAACAGGCAGCGCCTGTGATGATATAAATGAATAGCAAGCCCGAAATCAATCTCTGCATGAGGTTAGAAGCTTGCCTGGAAATAGGGCTTTTGTATATCATTCAAAACTCCTGTAACTTCGATATCGAGATTCTCTTTCAGAAAATCTACAATAGTGGAACAATTTTCTTTATTGGAATAACGGAAACGAGTGATCATAACCAGCAGATCGGATACGGAAGAGATAGTCGTGAATAACTGCATGTTATATGGTACTTCGAATAATTCCCAGATGACAACATCAAAATCCTTTAAAGCACCCATAAAATCGAGCAGATTTGATTTATCAAGCACTCGGACGAATGAGTTTTCATCTCTGAGGAAGTAGCATTTATACTGGTCTTTTGATAACTCATAGATATTTTTTTCAGGATTAAAGGGAGAATTTTCGTAGAGATTTTTATTTATGATGAAATCTTCGATTTCGGGATCTGAATCTTCGATGGTCTCGATCCAGAGAACCCTTTTATTCCTTGAGATAAAGAGATCATGAAATTCTCTGATGAGGAAGCTTTTCCCAGTACCGGAACGGTCACTGCCAATCGTTATAAAGGATTGCCGTTTCCCTCGCAGGAGAGTATTGATCTGACCAAAGACAATTTGTACCTGAGACCAGTATACCTCCAGAGCAAATGTGTCCTTATTGGGTATTTCACCCAGTAACTTGATATTGAAAGTCTGATCGAAATCGAAATCAGATTTAACCGTATCATCCAGAAATTCCCGCATCAGGAAGAAGATAGTTAAGCCCAGAAAGGCTAATATGCCTCCAACCATTGCGATAACCTTCGTTCTGGTAGCTTCCGGATATTTAGGCGGAATAGCGCGGTCAATAATCTCAAAATCGCTCGTATTTGATTCCATCGCGATTTTTGCTTCCAGCATTCGATCTTCAGCAACCTGCAAACGACTGCGGATGCTGAGTTCTTTGTTTACCAGTATTTGAAATTCATCACTCAATCCGGAAAGGTAACGCACGGATGCTTTCACTTCTTCCATTTGCTGCTGATATTTCTTAAGATTTTCCTGTTTTCCGGTTAGTTCATTTTCATAATCACTACGCAGTTGCATCAGTCCTGCGCGCACGGGATCATTACCGTAATTTATTGTGGAAGGAACTATATTTCCTTTATCCCATTCCTTTTTCTCTTCTTTGAGCTGGGATAGTTCATTAGCGAGTTTTTTCATTTTCGGGTTTTCAGGAGTATATACTTTTAGTTGTCTTTCGATTTCTTTCTCTTTATTATAAATTCTGGAATCTATGGGTGAATCCACAGAATACCCGATTGGTACCTGCATATCAGGATATAAGGGCAGTTTCGTATCAATATCTGTAATTTTTGCTTCCAGGTTGCTGACAGAAATACGGGAATCAAGCATGTTTAACTCTATATCGTTGAGAAGAGTATTTTTGCGGGATATTTCTGCGTCGATAGATGTTATATTATAATCATTCTGGAACTGTCTTATCTCTTTCTGAACCACAAGCAGTTCCTGATTTTGAAGAACGAGCTGATCTTTAAAATAGGTATAAGTTCTATGTACTGGCTCATTTACCATTTTATTGTAATTCTTGATAAAAATTTCCGAATAAGAATTTGCCAGGTCAACTGCCAGTTCACGGTCAAAATGCTGAGCACTTACCTGATATGTATTTGCTCTGTTACCACGCTTAATCCAGATTGAGCCATGCAGGTTCTCAACCGGTATCGCCAGACGTAGTGTATCTATGGTTTCTTCCAGATTAGTTCTCCGGTAGAAAGACTCCATTATGGTGTTGGCATTCATGTCCTGGTATAAGTATGGTATATCGCGGCTGGAGACGATTCTCTTATCATACTTAACCATCATGGCTGTTGCTGTCCACCTTTCCTGCTTGTTGATCTTGGCATAGATGCCAAAAAGCATAAACGTAACAAAGGAAACAACAAAAATGAATATAATTTTCCTCTTAATCGTTATCAGCAGAATTCGCTTATCAAATTTAAATAGCGAATTTGGTGTACTGTCTTCAATCGGAATAAAACTTTCGTCCATAATTTCCTACTCTATATTAGTATAGGTAAAATGAGATGACACGATTTTTCTTTTATACACTGAGTAGGGTACTCGAGCTCGTAATCCCATTTTGTGAATAAAAACCGTATCCCATTCTTTTGAAAAATCCCGGGTTACTTTTTGCTGTTCATAAATTCCCTGAATAAATTCTATAAATTTACGCCGATGCGCCAGCATAATGCGAAGTGTTTCATTTCTAATATCTTGTGCTTCGGGAGAAGATTCGATAAGCTTATACACTTCATTGGCAATAACCTCCGGATCAGCTGCAACTATTCTGGCGTATTCTCCCTGATAATAAATATCTCTTCCTCCCAGGCTTTCAGTAGATACCACAGGTAAACCGGAAAGTAAGTATTCCGTACTAACGAACATAGCTCCTTCCAGGTCTGAAAGGCAGAGTCCAACGTGAGCTTTATTCATATATCTACTCACTTCTTTGCCCCAGATCTTTTCCTTGTAATCAGCGTGAGCAAGGATGGTTCTGGATTCCTGATAATAATCAGACTCGCTGGGTTTGTAGGAGCCGATCAGAAGCAGTTTTTTTATATTCTTGGCCAGAAAATGCCTTTTAACAGGAGTAAACCGCGCCAGATAGATGGCATCATATCGTTTTTTACCAGGTATGATCCGATAGCGCTTCTCATCCAGGAAAGCATTCTGATTAATAAACAGAGAATTGAGACCCAGAGCTTTAAAACGCTTGTCTTCTTCTAAGGAATTATTCTGGAACCAGAAATGAAAATTGGGGTGTTGTGCCTGGTATTCAGAAATTTCATTTCTGATTTCCCTGGCTGCTTCTTCCGATTTATAATAACCAATCTGGAAGATCATCCAGACTGAAATGTCTGCGGGAAGAATTTCTCCCAGTTTTTCATAGTTGAGGCGAAAGTCATGCCAGTAACTGGTTAGTATCAAAGGACGCCGGCTGATTATATAGCAGCCGTAATGCCTGTTTTTTACATAATCCCGAAAACTGTTAATTGGAATCAAAATTATTTTCTCCCAGATAGTCTTTGATAAGACGCCATTCACTGAACAGGCGCACTATCCAGCTCTGCAGGACTATTTTTACATCAAGCCAGGCAGACCTGGTATGACAGTATTCCAGTTCGTCATTAACATAATTCTCGTGCTCTTCGTTATGAAGCATACTTCCGGGATAACTGTAAACTCCCGGCTGGTAATATGGCATCAGATGTAAATGTTTCATAGTACTGGTGCGACGTGGAATTAGAAAATTTCCTACCAGTAATAATTCCCCTCCTATTACTTTAAAATACAGAGGAAAGATATCCAGAGAAAATCTGTAAAAGAGCCGTTTTATCAAGCTGTAACCTGGCTGTGAAAATGAAATGCAGGAACAGATAGCACTATCTTTATTTCGATAGTAATTTTCTTTCGAGGTTTTCATACCGGTAATTCTGCACAAAGGGAAAAGCAAAATAAAAGGTATAAGAGTAAGTGTTATCATGATTAAGGCGATAAAGCCATTCAGAAAGCGCAGCAGCGATATATGAAACAGATTGCTCTGAATATCTGAAACCAGAAAACTATCCACTATCTGCATTACTTCCTCATTATCAGGGTCTATTAACCTTTTTTTAAAAACAATTTTATTAACAATTTCCAACTCACTGCCAATATATGAATACTCATAGATAATACTATTCTCTATTTTTGTAGAGTGATCAATGATCACATTATCACCCAAGACCACATTGGGACCTATGTCTGTGTTCATCTGGATCTGTATATTATTACCTAGAACCAGAGGTTTAGTGTAACTGGTTGATTTCTTGTCAATAACGTTTTTCCCCAGGTATACACCATCTTCATTATTATAACCGGGCAGAAAATAGGAATCCCTTTCCTCTGACAGAATGTGCATATTAAGGTTATAATAAGATTTGATTGAATTTATCGGAAGGATGTAGGGCTGCTGTATATTCTGCTGCTGAATATCCGAAAAATCAAAACTTAATAGATCACTATCCGCGGGAAAATGAAGGATTGAACAATTTCCCTGCTGTGATACTATTATCTCCTTACTTTGCATGAAATCGTACTCGGAACACTGTTTCCTGTATTTAATGAACTGAAATCCATAAATGATCAAAAGATCATGTTTACTGCAAAAGCGACGATTCTTTTTTAGAACCTGAAGCAGATTATCTTCCTGCTTGGCAAAACCATAGCTGATGTCTACCCCCCACTGTCTGCCTTCATTAAAATATTTCTCCAAATCAGAGCCTGTCTCTGTGTTCACAACCCGGATCTGTTCTATTCCTGTTAAGACACAGAAATCAATATAATACTCCAATAACGGTTTATTGAGGATTTTCAGGTTAAAAGGATTTACTCCTGGGAAAAAATCCTTTAACCAGGCTGTCTGTTCCGGGGGGGAATATATTAAGCACTTCATCCTGCCCTGGTTGTTTATTTGTTTTTTTCCTGCATCGCTTCCAGTGCACTGTCCACATCTTCATAGACGTCAAAAATCCGTTAGGCTCGTGTAATATCAAATACCATGCGCGGCTTGGGCTGCAGATTCGCGATATATACATCACCGTCAACCTCTGAAGCATGTTTGAAAGCGCTGATCACGGCTCCTAATCCTGTGCTGTCTATAAATTCCAGCTCTGAAAAATCCATGATGAAAAAGATGGTCTCTTCCAGATATTTTACAAAATTATCTTTTAATTCCCTCGCATTAGACGCATCAAGACGACCCACAATTTTAATTATACCAATTCTACTCTCTTTACGGAAATCAATTGTCATAATTCACTCCTTATTCAGTCTATCAATTTCTTTATAAAGGATTCCACTAAATTTCTTTGCTCCTTCAATGCTGAGATGATCTGAGTCTAACCAGCAGGTTCCGGGCATTTCCATCTGGCTGTAATCCAGATAGTATAGATTACAATACTTTGTGCTCATTTTGTCTAATACCCTATCCATACCAGACTTATATCCCTCAGGTACTTTTTCAAAATACTCTCGAACTACAGGAGTATTTACCACAAATATATCTATTCCTCTTTCATTACAATACTTAATAATCCTCTCAAAATAGTCAATCATAATATTTGACATTTCAACCCGGTTGGAATAACGGAAAAAATGCCGATGGATTGGAATCTCGGAATTATTATCAATTACGGGGGCTTCCATTTCCGTAAAACCGCCCCAGAAGGGGTAATAACTATAATTGAATGTACCCAGATGAATTCGCAGGTATTGACTAATATTTTTGCTCAATTCCAGGGGAACTCCCACGACAAATTTCAGCCAGGAAAGATAATATGTGCCCTGCCCGGTCGACGCTAGCTGCCGCATTTCCTTATCATAGAGCTGAAAATAATTGTCGCAGTAATAAGAGACTGCTTCCGGTAAGTACATAACCTCTTCTCTATTCCAGGTTAAACTGTGATAGCCCAGACTAAGAATTATATATTTGATCTGAGGATTATTTTCTGTATAGAACCTTAATTTCAGATATGTCATAGGAAGGATTTCCGCTCTTTTCGCACTGTTCAATGTGTTTATATGTTCATCAGGCATAATCCCGGTCATGGAGTGCGAATCACCCATAATTAACATTTCCGTATTTTCCGGCAGAAGGCAGTGGCGATCATCTTTAATTGTTTTTATCACCGTATGATAGCATAGAATCGAGAGCAGAGAGACTACCGCCAGACTGAGCAGAAGAAATCCTGCTAGTCGCCTGAAAAATAATCCGGCTTCCCTAGAACTGGAAATAGAGGAATTTGTCATTTGTAAATAATCCTGCTGAAAAGATATAAATAATCAAAGCCAGGTATATGCCATAACGCACCATTAAGGGATAGCGTAGAATATATTCCCGAAGAGAACCACGCTTTTCCTGAAAAATCTGGACACCCAGCATAATTGCAAGTGATACCAGTGCGATAGTTAGCTGGATTGTTGTCAAACCCCAGGCATCCTGCCAGTTGATTTTAATACCGCTACTTATTTTACGGATTATTAAAAAAGCTTTATTCAGAGATCCGGCGCGAAAAAATATCCAGGCAAAGGTTACCAGATGAAAAGTGAGTAATACATCGAATAATTTTATGACCCGGTTTTGAATATTCAGATGAAAAAACTTGCTGTTTAATCTTTCAATTAAATCCGTGAATATATAATATATTCCATGCAGAAATCCCCAGAAGAGAAATGTCCAGTTCGCTCCATGCCAGAAGGCGCTCAACAGGAAAACTACAATGATATTATAATAAAACTGCAGCGGGCTTACCCGGTTTCCTCCCAGCGGTATAAATACATAATCCCGGAACCAGGAAGTTAGTGAAATATGCCAGCGATGCCAGAATTCTTTGATATTACGGGCAAAATAGGGACGATGGAAATTCTCTGTAAGGTCATAGCCCAATACCCGGGCAGAACCTACGGCAATATCGGAGTATGCGGAAAAATCACAGAATATCTGAAAAGAAAAAAAATAGACCGCGATTAACAGCGGGAAACCACTATAATGCTCAGGATCACGATAGATCGTATTTACTAGTAAGGCCAGCCTGTCAGCAATAACCACTTTCTTAAAAAATCCCCAAAGCATCAGCTTCAAACCGTCGGATACGTTGCGGTAACGAAATTGATGCTGCTGCCGAAACTGGGGAAGCAAATGCGTGGAACGCTCGATTGGACCTGCCACCAGTTGCGGGAAAAAAGCCACATAAAGGGCAAAGATGCCCAGATGCCTTTCTGCCCTACGCCTGCCTTTGTATATGTCAATGGTATAACTCAGGGTCTGAAATGTATAAAAAGAGATGCCCACCGGCAGCAGTATTTTCAATTCAGGCATATTTAGAAAAATATTGTAGTCTGCAAACAGATTGATCAGATTTATACTTACAAAATTATAATACTTAAAGACAAAAAGCAGTCCCAGATTCACCAAAAGACTTAAAGCCAGATATTTGCCTCGCTTTCTCTTCTCTGACTCTTTTGACATTAATATCCCGGCAGCATAGTCCACCAGGGTCGAAGTTACTATTAATAGTGCATATTCCACGCGCCAGCACATATAGAAATAATAACTGGCTGCCAGCAGGAGAGCCCAGCGGTACTTATGCGGTAGTAGATAATAAAGAAATACGATAACCGGAAAGAATATCAGATATCTTAATGAATTAAACAGCATTTTTTATTCTGCTTTCCCGGGATCAGCTAATTTACAGGCCATAGTAATGATGAATTCCACACCGTCAATATGGTTGACAGCTTCTATTTTCCCCTGGAATTTATTTTCAATGATCAGGCGGCAGATATGCAATCCTATACCCGTGCCTTCATCTCCTCTGGTCGTGAAATAAGGTTCAAAAAGTTTTTCCATGTGTTCGGAAGCAATTGGCTTTCCGTTGTTATATATGCTGATGATTATCTGCTTATTCCTGTGCTCAAGTTTTAGTCTCAGTAGCCTGTTTTTGATGCTGTCTCTTTCCATCGCTTCCCGCGCATTATTGATTATATTAAGAATGACCTGTATCAGTTCATTGGGATTGCCACTGAGCTGGCATTGGTTATCAAGTTCTTTTTCAATGGTGATTTCTTCTTTCTTTAATAAAAAATTCTGCAGATCAAGCGCTTTTTCAATGATTTCTGCAATGCTGAACTGTATGATGAAATCCGGTTTAAAGAAATTCCGGAAATCGTTGATAGTCTCATTCATATATTGGATTTGACCGGAGATGGTCTCTATCTGTTTTTTTAAAAACTCCTCACTAAGTTCATCATAATCCCAGGCATCACCTATGGATTGAGTTAATAAACCGATCACATTTAACGGCTGTCTCCATTGATGCGCTATTGCCGAGACCATTTCTCCCATCAGAGCCATCCGGGATTGTGAAGTAAGCAGATTATCCTGAGCATTCATTTTTACCGCCGCTTTCTGGAATTCTCCTTGTAGATTTTGCAGAGTTGCGTTTAATTCCTCTATCTGATTACTCATAGTCCTGTTTTTTTCATCAAGCTCTGTGCTTTTCAATTTATAGATCTGGGTCTTATATTTGGTTTCCAGCTCAATTAATTTTTCCCGGCTGTTTTCCTGGTGCAATTCCTCCTTAGCAATCAACAGTTTGCGCAGATATTCAATGGCTGTCAAATAGTCCTTTTTTCTGGTATAATATTGGGCATAAACATCATAACAGGCTAAGATATTACTCTTTAGATTATGTTTTTGAGCCAGTTGCATTGATTCTTCCAGATAAGCTATTGCTGAATCAGGTTTATCCAGTTCCAAATATAGAGAAGCCAGAGAACTGCAGGTCTTACTCAATGAATTAGGGTCATTTATCTCTTTATGGAGATTATATGCTCTCTGAAAATATTCCAGGGATTTATCCAGTTTTTCCAGCCGGGAATAACAGAAACCGATATTGAAATTTACATTAGCCTCATGATCACGCAAGTCCTGTTCATGGAAGTATTCCAGGGATTTTAGATATATTTCCAGAGCTTCTGAATATTTTTCCTGATTAAAAAGTGTATTGGCCATATTCATTCTAATGGAATGCCGAGCCGGATTATTTATTTCTTCGGCTATCTGCAGAGCCAGATTATAATAATTATAGGCTTCATCGACTTCAGCTAATCGCTGATGTACCATCCCCAGATTGTTATAGCAGCTCATCATTTCCGATTTATCCTGCAACTCCAGAAAATAATCAAGCGCTTTCAGGAAGCAATCTATGGCTCGGGATTGATCATCAAGCCTGTGAGCCACATTGCCCTTCAGATTGTATGCTGTGCCTATGGCAATACCGGATTTCTCTTTAACTCCGATCTTCAACAGCCGGTTTGCCCAGGATTCTGCTTCCTGGAAATTCGATCCGTAAAAGTTAGCATAGGCAATATTCACAATTGAACCTTTTATCAGGTAACTATCATTTAATTCTTCTGCCAGCTTCAAAGCCTGTCCGGCAACTGCACAGCTTTCCAACGGATCAGGCTGACGCAGATAACGCGAATAAGCCAGCAAGGCTCGAATTTTCTCAATGCCTTCACTGTTATTTATACGTTCTAAAAATGCCTTTCTTTCCATAATACCTCTCCATCAAATATTAAATTATTACTCACCATTGTCAATTATTAACTAAATCTGACATCTCACCGAAACTTTAAAAAATGCCGCTTTATGGTGATCAGTGATCCACCAAGTGGACGTTCACCAGTGCGCAGCATGGGGAATGAACACGGCGACTCATACCCTTCTCACATCTCACTTCTCACTAATTCATACGTTCATTCTCAATTACCATCAATTCAATTCACGTAACCTTTTTTCAGTGCTTTTCTCCGAAATATCCCTGCATTTCTACCTTATCTTCCTTTTTTATGGGCATTTATACATTTTTACTGTCCCTATGGTGAGAATGCTGTGGGGATGCTGTGGCTTCTTAAAGGCGTTAATAAAATATTGCCATTTATCATCACGAATTAGAACTATTGTTTTAATATTTTTTTACCATATTGTTCTTTGTTGTCGCTTTCTCAGACATGGGCAGGAGCAGTCTATGACCCGATATTCTAAACCGAAAACACGACACCAGGAATGTGCGACGAAATGACTGAATTACTAAATAACTGAATGACCTGGTAAATGATATCTCTGAAAGAAGTGAAGGCTCATCTTCGAGTTTTTTGGGAGTGCATTAAGACTCCTTAATGCGATTGAAAAGATAAGATTATCAACCGCGGATTAAAAGGATTTAACAGATTAAATACTACTTTAATCTTTAATTAGTCTCAGTTTCCCATTTTCCCATTTTCTCACGTTCGCCTCTTCTCCCCTTTCCCCTCTCCTCTTCCAAATTTTCGTCTCACTTTTCACTTCTCACTCCTCACTCCTCACCCCTGAACGAAGTGAAGTCTCATTATCTCACTTTTCCATATACTCCGTCGTATCCGGGATTGATATTGATGTCGCTTTCTTTATATTTTCTCAGGAAATTAGCAGCTTCTTTTCCGGCAATGTGCTCTAGCTGCTTTTCACCCTCTTCCAGTATCAGCTCCAGTTCTCTATTTCCGCTGTCAAGGATGGCATTGTAAAGCGATTGCACTTTCTTGCTGTTGATCCCTTTTCCGGTTATAATGCTCAATATCTCTGCCAGCGGCAGCAGGTATTGCCAGTTCTTTCTTATATTCTGCGGTATTTCTGTGCGGTCGGCTAATTGATAAACTCTATTCAAAACACCTGTCGTCAGTGGTTTTCCGCAGACAGGGCAGAGCCCCTGCACCTTGGCGGTTTCCCGGGGATGCAGGCAGATATCACATTTGCGGTGACCGTCAAAATGATATTTACCAATTTCCGGATAGAAATCAATAGTCTCAGTATCTCCCTTTTGCAAAGCTTCAATAATATTATCCCAATTAAGATCAGCTTTGATGATAGTGGCATTTCTTCCCAGTTTAGCAGGGCTGTGAGCATCTGAACTGGATATCAAACCATAAATATCAAGCGCAGAAACCAGCCTCATCATCGGCACATCGGCTGATAATCCGGTTTCCAGAGTATGAATTTTATCGGAAAGATCATCATAACACTCCACTAGAGCATCATAGCCGCTGCGTGCCCCAAACAAAGAAAACCACGGCGTCCAGACATGTGCCGGGATGCAGTATATCCGCTCATCCGTTTCCAAAGCCAGCTCCAGAAGGTTTCGCGCGCTTAACCCGCAGATGGGGCGTCCATCTGATCGGATATTAACACCTTTGTTTTCCAGATTATTCTGAAACTTGAACGCAGCCTGCATATCCGGCAGCAGAAACAACTGATGTATTTTACGGGTTTTACCCTTATCTTTATAGATTGAACTCATTTCGCCGGTTAATACAAAACGGGTTGTAAATCCATTATCCAGTGATGTAATTTCGATCTGATAGTCTTTTTTTAGCTTATATAAACCAGGTTCGGCAGGTTCCAGCTTTACCTTTAATTCCTGAAGCCAGCCCGGATGACTGATATCTCCGCTGCCTAAAAGATTTATTCCCTTACGGCGTGCCCACCAGTCCAGCATTTCCGGTACAAGCTCTTTACTTGTCGCCAGCGAAAAATGGGAATGAATGTGCAGATCTGCGATCAATCTTTGTGTCACGGCTATCCCGCTACAGGCAGAGTTATCAGAAATTCCACGCCGTCAGCAGGATTTACCATTTCCAGCTTACCCTGATACTTATTTTCAATGATCATGCGGGAGATATATAATCCAATTCCGGTTCCGTATTTGCCTTTTGTAGTGAAATAGGGTTCAAATAACTTTGCTTTTATCTCTTCAGATAATTGTGGTCCTTTATTAAATATCCTGAAAAATATTTGACTCTGCGTTTGCTGCAGAGTGATCCTGATCAAGGGGTCTGGAATGCTGTTTCCCTGCATTGCTTCACTCGCATTATTGATAATGTTCAAAAGCACCTGCACTATTTCATTGGGATTCCCGCTGATCCGAAAATCTCTGTCATATTCGGTCTCAACCTTAACATTGGCATTTTCCAGGGTGAATTCTGCCAATTTTAAGGCTTTGGTCACTGCTTCTTCAAGATTGAATTCCTCTATGGTTTCCGGTTTAAAGAAATTACGAAAATCGTTTATGGTTTCATTCATATATTGGATCTGACCAGAGATGAGTTCTACTTGTTTTTCCAGTAACTCCTTATCAAGTTCATTGAAATCCCAGGCATCCGTGATAGATTGCGCCAGAAGATTGATCACATTCAGAGGCTGTTTCCATTGATGAGCAATAGAAGAAACCATTTCACCTACAACCGACATGCGGGATTGAGATGATAAAATGTCATCCTGAGAATTCAATTTATTTACGGCATTCTGAAATTCAATCTTCAGTTTTTGATGAGTATTCTGTAATTTAAGCAGAGAATTATTGAGTTCGTTGATCTGGTGTGACATAACTTCAGTCTTTTCATCAAGTTCTGCATTTTTCAGTTTGTAGATCTGTGTCTTATATTTTATTTCCAGCTCCGCTATCTTTTCATTGTTCCTTTCCTGATAGATTTCTTTACTTAGTTCCATGGAATTGCGGAGATATTGAACTGCCTGTTTGAAGTCACCCACTTTTTCGTAATAAGAGGCAAAAAGGTCATATATCATCTCTATATTTCTTTTCATATTATGCGTTGTCGCCAGAAGTAAAGATTCCTCAAGGTAAGGTAAAGCGGCTTCCGGATTATCTTTCTGGAGCAATAACGATGCCAGCGAATAACAAACCCGGCAGATATCATTGGGCTCGTTGATTTCCTTGTGGAGTTCATAAGAGCGCAAATAAAATTCTTCCGACTTGTCCAGATCTCCCAGATGAGAGTAACTAACGCCGATATTATGCAGTACCGATGCTTCGTTGTTTCTCAATCCCTGCTTTCTAAAATAATCCAGTGATTTTAAAAATAGATCCAGAGATTCCTCGTATTTCTTCTGATCAAACAGGGTATTACCAACATTCATGCGAATTGAATGCCGGGAAGGGCTGTCTGTTTCCTCGGCTATCTGCAGCGCCAGATTAAAATAATGATATGCCTCATCCATTTCCGAATTATATTGATGTATCATTCCCATATCATTATAACAGCACATCAGATCAAGCCTGCTGTTTGTTTCCAGGTAATAATCCAGTGCCTTTAACAGATATTCCAGAGAAAGCGATAAATTAGTTTGCCGGAACGATATCCGCGCTTTCAAATTATATGATGCCCCGATCATTTTCGGGTCTTTGTTCTTTACGCTGCTCTTCAGAAGAATATTACTCCAGTGAATTGCTTCCGGAAATTCGGAATTATAGAAATAACCATAACCTATGTGTGAGATTGCCGACATTGTCAGCTTGCTATCTTCCAGTTCTTCCGCAAGAATTAATGCCTGTTTTGCCAATTCACAACTTGCGGCTGGATCATGCTGACGCTGGTAACGGGAATAGCTTAATAAAGCCCTTATCCGGTCTATCCCTTTACTGTTACTTATCTGCTCTAAATATGCTTCTCTTTCCATTTTACCTCACATGCTAATTATACATATCTTTTACTACTGTCAATTTTAACTTGTAAATTAATTGAGAAATCCTAACCGAGACTGTTCACTTTCAGGCACTCCTTTTCAATAACTTATGCTGAATAATATCAATAATAATGCACAATTATTGTTTTCTGGCAATTTCAGTTCAAGTTTGAACATTTATAAGTATCTATTATAATGTCACTTATCA